>JBOGGH010000142.1:0-6498 GCA_050743905.1 Acidimicrobiales bacterium | reverse complement strand
CGTGTCCACCCGCGCCTTCTACGCCACATTCGGGAGCAAGGAGGCCTGCTTCGTAGCCGGCTTCGACCTCCGCGCCCGTGACGTGGTGGCGCGCGCCCGGACGGCGTGCGCGGCGACGCACGGCTCGTGGGAGGAGCGGGTGGGCGCCGGGCTGACCTCGATCATGGGCGACCTGGCCGCCGACCCGGCCTACGCCCGGTTCTGCACGGTGGAGGTGATGCGGGCCGGGCCGGACGCCGAGGACCGGCTCCGGTCCGTCATCACGGAGTGCCAGCGCATCTTCGACGCCGTGCGGGTCCAGGACCAGCGCTGCCCGCAGCTCGAGGATCCCCTGGCCAGCATGCCGGTGGGGGCGATCCTCCAGCCCGTGGCCGCCTACGTGCGCGGCGGCCGGGCGGACCGGCTCCCCGAGATGGTCCCCACCTTCGTGCGCTTCCTGTCCCGCATGCTCCCCGCCGCCCCGGTGGCCTGACGGGGCTTACCGGAAGAGGTCCTCGCCGGCGCGCCGCACCACCTCGCCGGCCACCGACCCCTCGCGCAGCCAGGACGCCGGCACGCCACGCACCACCGCCGCCGGCACGCCCCGGTCCTTGCCCATCACCAGCTCGGCCGCCGCCGCCAGCTCGTCGGCCACGCAGACCTCGGTGGCCACCAGCTCGCGCCCGCCGGCGTCGGCCGTCCCCCGCAGGTCCACCACCCCGGCCACCCCGGCGCAGCCGATGGCCACGTCCGTCACGCCCTGGCGCCAGGCCCGGCCGAAGGTGTCGGACACCACCACCCCCACCGCCACGCCCAGCCGCCGGCGGAGCCCGGCCCGCAGCCGCCTGGCCGAGCGGTCCGGGTCCACCGGGAGCAGGGCGGCCGTGCCGTCCTCCACGTTCGAGAGGTCCACGCCGGCGTTGGCGCAGACGAACCCGTGGGCGGTCTCGGTGATGCGCAGCTCGCCGCGCCGGCGCAGGACCCGCACGGCCTCGGCTTCCACCAGCCGCACCTTGGCCTCGGGGTCCCCGTGGTCCACGGGCACCAGGCGCCCCTCGGCCTTGGAGACCACCTTCTGGGTCACCACCACCACGTCGCCGTCGCGCAGGGCCGGTGCGAGCGCCGCCGCCGACGCCGACGCTCCGCCGGTGGGCGGTGCGAGCGCCGCCGCCAGCACCTCGTCCAGCCGGTCGCCGGGCCGGATCTCGCCGATGCCGGTCACCGGGAGCACCGTCAGTGCCCCCCGCTCATCGAGCGGCATCGAGCACCACCCGGGCCAGCGCCGCCGCGCGCTCGGGCGAGGACATCACCGTGGGGGCCACCACGCAGCGCAGCCCCTCCGCTTCCACGGCGCCGGCCAGCGCGGCGTCGGCGCTGTCGACCACCAGGGCACCCGCCCAGGACGCGTAGAGGCGGGCCACGCCCACCACGGAGGGCTCGTGGCCCAGCTCGGCCATGAGGCGGTCGGCCGGGCCCTTGATCGCGGCACCGGCCACGATCGGCGAGACCGCCACCACGTGGTCGCGCCGTGCCGCCAGCGCCTCCCGCACGCCCGGCACGGCCAGGACCGGGCCGATCGAGACCACCGGGTTGGAGGGGCAGACCACCACCTGCCCGGCGCCGGCGATGGTGTCAAGCACGCCGGGCGCCGGCCGTGCGGCCTCCGCCCCGTCGAACCGCACGGCCTCCACGGGCACGGCGTGGGCCAGGCGCACGAAGTAGTGCTGGAACGCCACCTCCTCCCCGCCCCCCTTGCCCTGCCCGTCCTCCCCGCCGGCCAGCGTGAGCCGGGTCCGCACCGGGTCGTCCGACATCGGCAGCATCCGCACGCGGACGCCGCGGGCGGCGGCCAGCTCGGCGGTCACCCGGCTCAGGGTGGCGCCCTCGGCCAGGCGCTGGGTGCGGTAGAGGTGGGTGGCGAGGTCACGGTCCCCCAGGCGGAACCACGCCTCGCCGCCCAGCGCCTCCAGCGCCTCCATGGCGGCCCACGTCTCCCCGGCGAGCCCCCAGCCGGTCTCCCGGTTGTCGAGGCCGGCCAGGGTGTAGGTCACGGTGTCCACGTCCGGGCTGATGTGGAGCCCGTGGAGCACCATGTCGTCGCCGGTGTTGACCACCGCGGTGATCCCCGCCGGGTCGGTCACCTGCACGAGGCCGGAGAGCAGCCGTGCCGCTCCGACACCTCCCGCCAGGGCCACCAGCACGGCGACAGCCTAGGTGGGGCCGCCGGTACGCTCGCCCCGCATGCGGTCCCTCGGCGCGCTCACCTCGTGGCCGGTGGGCGTGGCGGCCGCCGGGGTGCTGGTGCGGGATCCGGGAGGGTCCGGGGCGCCCGTGCTCGCCGGGCTGGCGGGCGACCCCGACCGCGTGGCGGCGTGGGCCTCGGTGACCAAGCTCTGCACCGCGCTCTGCGTGCTGGTGGCAGTGGAGGAGGGGACGGTCGCCCTCGACCAGCCGGCCGGCCCCCCGGGCGCCACGGTGGCCCACCTGCTGGCCCACGCCTCCGGGCTGGCGCCGGACGGTGGCGCGGTGCTGGCGGCGCCGGGCGCACGGCGCATCTACTCGAACGCAGGGTTCGAGCTCCTGGGCGTCCTGGTGGCCGAGCGCTCCGGCATCCCCTTCGACCGGTACCTCCAGGAGGCCGTGCTGGGCCCGCTGGGCATGCGGGGCGCGAGCCTGGTGCCGGGCGGCTCGCCGGCGGCCGGGCTGCAGGGCACCCTCCGCGACCTGCTGGCGCTCGGGCGCGAGCTGCTGGCGCCCACGGTGGTCCACCCGGCGACCCTGGAACGGGCCACCACCGTGGCCTTCCCGGGGCTGGCCGGGGTGCTGCCCGGCTTCGGTCGCCAGGACCCGTGCGACTGGGGCCTGGGCTTCGAGATCCGGGACGCCAAGCACCCGCACTGGACGGGCGCCCGGTGCAGCCCGCGCACCTTCGGGCACTTCGGCCAGGCCGGCGGGTTCCTCTGGGTGGACCCGGATGCCGGCGTGGCCTGCGCCGCCCTCACCGACACCCCGTTCGGCCCGTGGGCCGCCGTTGCCTGGCCCGGGCTCGCCGACGCCGTCCTGGCCGAGCTGGGCCGGGGCGGTAACGCGGTCGGGGGCCCCGGGCCGTAGGCGCCGCCGGCCACGGAGGGCCGGTGGCCGCGCGGGTTCGAGGCCAGTGGCGGGACCGCAGGTTGTCGGCCGAACGCGTTGTTACTTGTTGATCGGATTGTCTGCTACTTGTAGGCTACAGACGTTGCTAGATGGAGTTTCTCGCAGGAAGGCGGAGGAACCAGGAGCATGGACTACCAGCCCAGGATCGTCGACACCCAGGTGAAGGATGCCCTGGGGGCCATGGGCGCCGTGGTCATCGAGGGACCGAAGGCCTGCGGCAAGACGGCCACTGCACGCCGCCATGCCGTCAGCGAGGTCCTTCTCGACCTGGATCCGGACGCTGCCAGGGCGGCGGCAGTCGATCCCCGCCTGGTCCTCGACGGCCCGACGCCGCGCTTGATCGACGAGTGGCAGCGACAGCCTGCCACTTGGGACGCCGTCCGCCGCGCCGTCGATGATCGGGGTGCTCCCGGCCAGTTCGTCCTCACCGGATCGAGCGTGCCCAGCCACGAGGCCGTCCGGCACTCCGGCGCCGGTCGGATGACGACGATCACCATGCGACCGATGGCCCTCTTCGAGCAGCACGTCTCGTCCGGCCTCGTGTCGCTCGGCACCCTCCTGGACGGAGGACATCCGGTGACGGGGCGGACGGACGTCGAGCTCACCCACTACGTGGAGCGCATCGTGGTGGGTGGGTGGCCCGGCCTCCTCGGTCGGTCGGTCCCGACGGCGACGCAATTCGCTCGGGGCTACCTGGACATGACCGTCGACCACGACATCGAGCTCGTGACCGGTTCCCGGCGGGATCCGCGGCTCCTCCGGCGGTTCCTCCATGCCTACGCCCAGGTCACGTCCCACCCAAGCAGGCTCAGCACCATCCTCGAGCGCGCACGCGGTGATGCGCCCGACGAGCCGCCCGGTCCTTCCCGCTGGGCCGCTGAGCCCTACCTGGACGCACTCCGCCGCCTCATGGTCGTCGACGACGTCGAGCCGTGGGACCCCGAGCTCAGGTCGCGCACCAGGCTCATGAGCACGCCCAAGCGGCACCTGGTTGATCCATCCCTGGCTGTGGCGCTGCTCGGCTGCGGGCCGGACCGGTTGCTGCGGGACGTGCGCACCCTGGGGTTCCTCTTCGAGTCGCTCGTCGCCCGCGACATCCGGGTGTACGCGGCGGCCAGTAACGCGTCCACCTACCACTACCGGGAACGGTCGGGCGACCTCGAGGTCGACCTGGTGGTGGAGCGCCGTGACGGGGCGTGGGTCGGGATCGAGGTGAAGCTCGGCGCCGCGCTGATGGACCAGGCCGCTTCGGCACTGCTCCGGCTCGCCGGGGCGCGGGTGGTGCGGCCGCCGGCGGCGCTCATGGTGGTGACCACGACGCCGTATGCCTACCGTCGGGACGACGCCGTCTGGGTGGTGCCGCTGGCGATGCTCGGTCCGTAGGGCGGTTCGCTCCTTCCCGGCCGCCGGTACGGTGTGCCCCCTGTCCGGCCGTGCAACCTTCCGTCCGGGTCGCCCCCTGATACCATCACCTGCGAATATGACGGTCCGTCAGATGCTGCCGGGGAGGCACCGGACCGTGGTGGAGCTGCTCCGGGCGGCGGCCGAGGCCAATGCCGACGTCGAGGCCCTCGTGGAGCCCTGGGAGGGTCGTGGGTCGGTGACCTTCGGCGCGTGGGACCGGGCCGCCGACGGCGTGGCGGGGATGCTGGCCGACCGTGGCGTGGTGCGGGGCGACGTCGTCTGCCTGGTCCTGCCGTCCTCGATCGACTACGCGGTCTGCTACGCCGCCGCCGCCCGCCTGGGCGCGGTGACGAGCGGCGTCAACCCCCGCATGGGACCGGCCGAGGTGGCCAGCGTGGTGGAGCGCGCCGCCCCGGTGGTGACGGTGGCGGACCCGGCGCTCGGCGTGGCCCTGCCTGCCGGCGGGGCGGCCGGCGAGGTGGTGGCCCGCGTGGAGGCGCACGCCGCCTGGGAGGGGCCGGCACCCCGCAGGCAGCCGTCCCTCCACGACGACGACCCGGTGGCCGTGGTCTGGACCAGCGGCACCACCGGGCGGCCGAAGGGCGCCGTGTTCGACCACCGGTGCCTGGCCGCGGTGAGCGAGGGCGCCGACGCGCTGAGCCGCCCCGGCGACCGGCGCCTGTCGCCGCTGCCCTTCGCTCACGTGGGCTCCATGACGAAGGTGTGGGACGAGATCGCCCACGGCATCACCACGGTGATCACGCCCACGCCGTGGCGGGCGGCGGAGGCCCTGGCGGTCATGGCGTCCGAGCGGGTGACGGTGGGCCAGGGCGTGCCCACCCAGTGGCAGCTCGTGCTGGCCCTGGACGAGCTCGACCACACCGACCTCTCCTCGCTGCGCATCGTGGGGACCGGCGCCGCCCCGATGCCGGCCAGCCAGGTGGCCGAGCTCCGCCGGCGCCTCGGGGTGCCGGTGGTGGTGCGGTACGCCTCCACCGAGACGGCGATCTGCACCGGGACGCGGCCGGACGACCCGGACCGGGTGGTGGCGACCACCGTGGGGCGCCCGGTGCCCGGGGTGGCGCTCTCGGTGGTGGACCAGGACGGGCGCGAGGTGGGCACCGGGTGCCCCGGCCGGGTCCGCATCCGCTCGCGGGCCACCTTCTGCGGCTACTGGAACGGCCGGCGGGACCGTCGGCGGGACCGTCGGCGGGGCGAGCCGCCGCGGGGGACGGCGCACCTGGTGGACGAGGCGGCGACGGCACCGGTGCGCTCGCCCGACGGCTGGGTCACCACCGGCGACGTGGGGGTGGTGGGGGAGGACGGCAACCTGCGGCTGGTGGGCCGGGAACAGGAGCGCTACATCCGCGGCGGCTACAACGTCTACCCGGTGGAGGTCGAGGACGTCCTCGCCGGGCACCCGGCGGTGGCGCGGGCCGCCGTGGTGGGGGCGCCCGACCCCGTGCTCGGCGAGGTGGGGGTGGCGTTCGTGGTGCCGGCGGCCGGTGCCGCGGGCGACGTCCCCGCGGGCGACGCCGCCGGGGGCGGTGCCGTCGCGGTGCCGGACCTCCAGGAGCTCCGGGCGTTCTGCGCCGAGCGCCTGGCGGACTACAAGGCGCCCGACGTGGTGGTGGTGCTGGACGCCCTGCCGCTCACGCCGATGATGAAGGTGGACAAGCGGTCGCTGGCGGCCCCGGCCCGCGCCGCGGCCGCCGGGCGGCAGGTGGGCCGGGGACCGGAGGACGGGAAGGCCGGGGGGAACGAGAGGGAGGAGCACGCAAGGTGAAGCGGACCCCGAGGACGATGGGCTCGCCCGACCCCGAGCGGGGCACGGCGGTGGAGTACGTCACGCCCGGCCGGTTCGCCGGGACCGGCGCGCTGGTGACCGGCGCCGGGTCCGGCATCGGGCGGGCCACCGCCCGGCGCCTGGCCGCCGAGGGCGCGTCGGTGGCGTGCCTGGAC
>JBOGGH010000141.1:0-6583 GCA_050743905.1 Acidimicrobiales bacterium | reverse complement strand
GTCCACCACCCTCCCGGCGGCGGCGGCCTGCTCCAGGCCCCCGGAGTGGGCGTGGCCGCCGGTGGGCAGCCGGGCGTCCAGGAAGAGCGCGAAGGCGGCAGGCCCGGCCGGCCCGGTCGGGGCGGCCGAGGAGATCGGGGCGGTCGGGGTCGGGATCGGGCGGGGCCCCTCAGGAGCGTCCATCGGGGCCCATCAGAAGAGGAAGTACCGCTGGGCCATGGGCAGGACGGCGGCCGGGGCCTCGGTCATGACCTCGCCGTCCACGGTGACCGTGAACGTGTCCGGGTCGACCGTGATCTCGGGCAGCGCGTCGTTGTTGGGCAGGTCCTGCTTGCCCACGCGGCGGGTGTCGCCCACCGGCAGCAGGGGCCGGCGCAGCGCCAGGCGCTCGGCCAGGCCCGCCTCGAGCGCGGCGGGCGCCACGAACGCCGCCGAGGTGGCCGCCACGGCGGCGGGCGCGGCCCCGAACATCGGCCGGGGCAGGACCGGCTGCGGCGTGGGGATGGAGGCGTTGGCGTCGCCCATCTGCGCCCAGGCGATCATGCCGCCCTTCAGCACCAGCGCCGGCCGCACGCCGAACAGGGCGGGGTCGTAGAGGACGAGGTCGGCCAGCTTGCCCGGCTCCACCGAGCCGATCTCCCGGTCGAGGCCGTGGGCCACGGCGGGGCAGATCGTGTACTTGGCCACGTAGCGCCGGGCGCGGGCGTTGTCGGCCCGGCCGTCGCCGTCCATCGGCCCCCGGCGCGCCTTCATGACGTGGGCGGTCTGCCAGGTGCGGAGCACCACCTCGCCCGCCCGGCCCATCGCCTGGGCGTCCGAGCCGATCATGGAGATGGCCCCGAGGTCGTGGAGGACGTCCTCGGCGGCGACGGTGGACGGGCGGATCCGGCTCTCGGCGAAGGCCAGGTCCTCGGGGACCGCCGGGTTCAGGTGGTGGCAGACCATCAGCATGTCGAGGTGCTCGGCGATGGTGTTGACGGTGTGCGGCCGGGTGGGGTTGGTGGAGGAGGGCAGGACGTTGGCGTGGCCGGCCACGGTGATGATGTCCGGCGCGTGGCCGCCCCCGGCACCCTCGGTGTGGTAAGCGTGCACGCTGCGGCCGCCGACGGCGGCGAGCGTGGCCTCCACGTACCCCGCCTCGTTCAGGGTGTCCGTGTGGAGCGCGGCCTGCAGGCCGGTCCGGTCGCAGGCGCGGAGGCAGGCGTCGATGGCCGCCGGCGTGCTGCCCCAGTCCTCGTGGAGCTTGAAGCCGCCGGCGCCGGCCATCGCCTGCTCCACCAGCGCCTCCTCGGCCACCGTGTTCCCCTTGGCCAACAGCACCACGTTCACCGGCCACCCCTCCAGGGCCTCCAGCATCCTCGCCAGGTACCAGGGACCCGGGGTCACCGTGGTGGCGCGGGAGCCCTCGGCCGGCCCGGTGCCGCCGCCGATCACCGTGGTCACCCCCGAGGCCAATGACTCCTCCAGGATCTGCGGGCAGATCAGGTGGACGTGACAGTCGACCGCCCCGGCGGTGAGGATGCGCCCGTTGCCGGCGATCACATCGGTGCCCGGCCCCACCACCAGGTCGGGGTGGACCCCGTCCATCACGTCCGGGTTGCCGGCCTTGCCGAGGGCGGTGACCCGGCCGTCGCGCACGCCCACGTCCGCCTTCACCACCCCCCAGTGGTCGAGCACCAGGGCGCCGGTCACCACCAGGTCGAGCGCGCCGTCCGCCCTCGTGCGGCCGCTCTGGCCCATCGACTCCCGGAGCACCTTCCCCCCGCCGAACACGGCCTCGTCGCCGGCCAGGCCCGGCCCGCCGCAGCGGTCCTCCTCGATCTCCACCAGCAGGTCGGTGTCGGCCAGGCGCACCCGGTCGCCCACGGTGGGGCCGTAGAGGGCGGCGTAGCGGCGGCGGTCGAGCTCAGGCATCGAGCGGCCCGGCCACGCGGCCGCGGAACCCGGCTACCACCCTGGCCCCGCCGAAGGGCACGAGCGGCACCCGCCGCCCGGCCCCCGGCTCGAACCGCACGCTCGTGCCGGCGGGGACGGCCAGGTGGCAGCCGCGCGCCGAGGCACGGTCGAACGAGAGCGCGTCGTTCGCCTCGGCGAAGTGGAAGTGGGAGCCCACCTGGACCGGCCGGTCGCCGGTGTTGAGCACGTCCACCTCCACCGTGGCCCGGTTGGCGTGGAGCGGCACCGGCTGGTCGGCCAAGAGGGTCTCGCCGGGGATCACGGGATGGGCTCGTGGACGGTGACGAGCTTGGTGCCGTCCGGGAACGTGGCCTCCACCTGCACCTCGTCCAGCATCTCGGGGACGCCCTCCATCACGTCCTCCCGGGTGAGCACGGTGCGCCCGGCCGCCATGAGCTCGCTCACCGTCCGGCCGTCGCGCGCCCCCTCCAGGAGGAAGCTGGTGATGACGGCCACGGCCTCGGGGTGGTTCAGCCGGAGCCCCCGGGCCCGCCGGTCGCGGGCCACCATGGCCGCCAGGGACACCAGGAGCTTGTCCTGCTCGTGCGGGGAGAGGTTCACCCGCGGCGGCCCGCCGGCCGGCACGGCGTCGTCCCGGTACTGCCCATCCGCATCACCGCCCACTCTGCCACCCCGGGCCGCGCGCCCGCACGGTGGCGGCCGGGCTGCGCGGCCGGGCCGGTGCCGCCGGGCCCCGTTGCCGCGGCCGGGCTGGCGCCGCCACCGCCCCGCCTTGCTACCGTCTTCCGGTGCCCGCCTGGCTGACCGAGCCCGAGTACCGCACCCTCGAGGCGGCGCTGGACCGGCTCGTCCCGCCGGGTCCCGAGGATCCGGCCACCGGCGAGCCCGCGGCCGGGGCCCGGGAGGCCGGCGTGGCCGGCTACCTGGACACGCTGCTCGGTGCCTTCACCTTCCACCCGCCCCGCATCTGGGCCGGCGGCCCCACCTCGGGCCGGGCCGGCGGCGAGGCCGCCTTCGGCCGCTTCCACGAGCTGGGCGCGCTGGACGAGCTGGCCTGGCGCACCCGGATCGAGGGATCCCAGGGCCGGCCCGAGCGCGAGTTCAACGGTCCGGTGGTGGGGCTCCAGCAGCGCTACCGGGAGGGCCTGGCGTCGCTGGGCGGGGACTTCGCCGAGGTGGGGCCCGAGGCGCAGGACGAGCGGCTGGAGGCGGCGGGCGCGTTCACGGAGCTGCTGTACGAGCACGCCTGCGAGGGGATGTACGGGGCGCCCGAGTACGGGGGCAACCGGGACCTCGCCGGCTGGCGGGGGATCGGGTTCGCCGGCGACGTCCAGCCGCGGGGGTGGACCGACGCCGAGGTAACGAGCCCCGAAGTGACGGGCCCCGAGGCGGCGGGCCGGTGACGCTCGACGCGGTGGTGATCGGGTCCGGCCCCGGCGGGGCGGCCGCCGCCGACGTGCTCACGCGCGCCGGCTGGTCGGTGCTGATCGTGGAGAAGGGGCGCAACCACCTGCTCGACCCGGACGACCCCACCCGCCCGGCGGGCGACTACTCGAACGACGAGATCAAGTTCCTCTACCGCCACTTCCTCGGCCCCGACCCGCTGGTCGAGCCCCGCACCTTCCGCCGGGACGAGGCGGAGGGCGACCGCACCCACGTGGGGGAGGTGAACTCGATCCCGTCCACGGTGGGCGGGGGCGGGACCCACGCCGACGGCAAGGTGCCGCGGTTCCAGGAGGACGACTTCCGGCTGCTCTCGGCGCTCGGGCCCCAGCCGGACGCCCACGTGGCGGACTGGCCGCTCACCTACGACGACCTGGAGCCGTACTACGCGGCGGCCGAGCGGTCGGTCGGGGTGGCGGGGGACGCCGGCGCCAACCCGTTCGCCGCCTGGCGCTCGGGCCCGTACCCGATGCCTCCGGGCGCGCCGATGTACGCGTCCACGATCTCGGCGGCGGCGGCCGAGCGCCTCGGCTACCACCCCTACGCCGCCCCCACGGCGGCCAACAGCGTCCCCTACGACGGCAGGCCGGCCTGCAACAACTGCGGGTTCTGCGCGTTCTTCGGCTGCCCGATCCACGCCAAGGGGGACCCGATCGCCCTCCTGCAGCGGGCCATGGCCACGGGCCGGGCCGAGCTGTGGGCCGAGACCTTCGTCTCGCGCGTCCGCACCGACGGCGGGCGGGCCACCGGCGTGGACGTGGTGGGGCCGGACGGCGCCGAGCGGTCCGTGGACGCCCGGCACGTGGTGGTGGCCGGCGGCGCGGTGGAGACGCCGCGGCTGCTGCTGCTCTCGGGCATCGGCAACGACCTCGTCGGCCGGTACCTGATGGTCCACTACCAGACGATCGTGGCCGGCACCCTGCCCGGGCGGCTCCACGGCGAGCGCGGCCGCGCCGTGACCCACGTGCACGACGACCACATCGTGGGGGACGAGCTGACCCGTGCCGCCGCCCGCGAGGCCGGGTTGCCGTGGCTGCGCGGCGGCATGGTGGAGCACGGGACCCCGGCGCTGCCGATCATGGAGGCCAAGGTGTACCCCTGGGGCCCCAAGCACCCCCGGCTGATGCGGAGCTCGCCGCTGCGGGCCCGGCTGGCCGCCTTCACCATGCAGGGGGAGGACCTGCCCTACCCCACGAACCGCGTGGACCTCGACCCCGCCGTGCGGGACGCCCGCGGCTTCCCGGTGGCCCGGGTCACCTATCGCGGCGGCCGCCACGAGCTGGCCGCCTCCGCCCACCACGGGCCGAGGCTCGAGGCCGTGCTGGAGGAGATGGGGGCCACGTGGACCTCGGTCAGCACGTCGCCCGGCGTGGGCCACCGGGGAGGGGAGACGCCCGTCCCCGAGAGCCGGCACGTGATGGGCACCACGCGGATGGGCACCGACCCTGCGACCTCGGTGGTGGATCCCTGGGGGCGCGTGCACGGGCTGGAGAACGTGGTGGTGGTGGACTCGTCCGTGTTCGTGACCTCCGCCGGCTACGGCCCCACCCTCACGCTGGTGGCGCTGGCGGCGCGGGCCGCCGCCGCCATGGCCGGGACCGAGCTGCCGGCTGCGGGGCCGCCCGGCGGCGGCACAGTCGGGTAGCCGGCGCTCGCCGTGGACCACCGCGAGCACTGCGACCTGCTGGCGGCGGAAGTGGCGGCCTTCGGCGCCCTGGTAGGCGAGCTGCCGCCGGGCACGCCCGTGCCCACCTGCCCGGGGTGGGACCTGCGCAGCCTCGCCCTCCACCTGGGCGGGGTCCACCGGTGGGCCGAGGGGCTGGTGCTGGCGCAGGCCACCGCCCGGCGGCCCCGGGACCGCGCCGCCGGGGAGCCCGGCGCGCCGGACCGGGCATGGATCCTCGAGGGCGGCGAGACGCTGCTGGCCACCCTGCGGGCGGCCCGCCCGGACGCGCCCATGTGGTCATGGGGCGCGGACCAGCACGTCCGGTTCTGGTCCCGGCGGATGCTGCACGAGACGGTGGTCCACCGGGTGGACGCCGAGCTGGTCGGCGGCCGCGAGCCGGTGGTCCCGGCGGCCGTGGCCGCCGACGGGATCGACGAGCTGCTGGCCAACCTCCCGGCGAGGCTCGCCGGCAGCGAGGCGGCTGCGGCGCTGCGCGGCCGGGGGGAGGTGGTGACCGTGCGGGCCACGGACGTCCCGGCCGCCTGGGCCATCAGGCTCGACGCCGACGGCTTCTCGGCCGGGGAGGACCCGGGGCGGGCCGACGCCGTGCTCGCCGGCCCCGCCGCCGGGCTACTGCTCGCCCTCTACCGGCGGCGCACGCCGGCCGAGGCGGGCGTGACGGTGGACGGCGACCCGGCGCTGGCCGAACGCTGGCTGGCCCACACCGCGCTCTGATCCGCGGGGTGGGCGGCGGGCGTCAGCGGACGCCGCGGGTGAGGAGCATGGAGCCGGCGATCGGCCCGCCCCCGTTGGCCACCGCCGCCACCTCGGGCCCGCTTCCGGTGCGCCCGGCGACCTGGCGGTCCCCGGCCTCGCCCCGGAGCTGGAGGCAGGCCTCGTGGATGAGGCCGAACCCGTGGAGTCGGCCGCCCGAGAGCTGCCCGCCGGCGGTGTTGAGCGGGAGCCGCCCGTCGCGGGCGATCGCCGCGCCCCCCTCCACGAAGGCGCCGCTCTCGCCGCGGCCGCAGAACCCCAGGGCCTCCAGCCAGACCATGGTCAGGATCGAGAACCCGTCGTAGAGCTGGGCCATGTCCACGTCGTCCGGTCGCAGGTCGGTGCGCTGCCACATCGAGGCGCCGGCGTCGCGGGCGGCCATGGTGGTCATGTCGTCGAACTGGTCCCAGCTCGGCCTGCCCCGCAGGGCGGTGCCCACGGCGTTGACGTGGCACGCCGGGTGGTCCAGGTCGGCGGCGTGCTCGGCCCGGGAGACCACCACCGCCGTGGACCCGTCGCACGGGGCGTCGCAGTCGAAGAGGCAAAGCGGGGTGGAGATCATGCGGGCCGACAGGTAGTCGTCGAGCGACATCGGGTCGCGGTAGACGGCGGCCGGGTTGAGGGCGGCGTTGCGGCGGGCGTTGAGGGCGATCTGCGCGAGCTGCTCGCGGGTCAGGCCGAACTCCTCCACCCGGCGCTGGGCCACCAGGGCGATCCAGTTCACGGCGGAGACGGCGCCGAACGGCAGGTACCACTGGAGGAACCCCGAGAACTTGGGCCCGC
>JBOGGH010000140.1:0-6595 GCA_050743905.1 Acidimicrobiales bacterium | reverse complement strand
TCCACGAAGTCATGGGTCCTCGTGCGCGTCGGTTCGCCCTTGGCGTGGTACTCGGCTCCGCCGTTCGAGAACTCGCCGACCAGCTCCTTCTTCTTCGTGTCCACGCTGATGACGGGTTCGTTGGCGTTAGCGAAGCGGGTCACCAGGTCGTTCAGGTAGGCGAACTGGGCATCTCGGTCGGGGTGGGCGGTTCCCTCCTTCTCCTTGGCCGGGGCCTGGAGTGAGTACCCGAGACCCCGCAGGATCCGGCCCACCGTGTCGTCGGTGATGCTGAAGCCCTGCCGCACCAGGTCGGTGGCCAGGTTGGCCATGGACTTCGACGTCCAGCGCAGGTACGACATCGGGTTGCCGCGGGTCTCGGGGTTCACCAATTCATCGAGGGCTTCCAACAGGCCGGGTTGCTTCACCTCGGCGGGGATGTCACCGCCACCGGGTGCGCGCTGTCGCACCGATGGCTCGATCCCCGCCGCCACCTCTCGTTCGGCCTTGATCACCGTGTTGCGACTCATCCCCGACGCTTCGGCCACTGCGCTCTTCCCACCTCGCCCGAGGCCCACCGACATCGCACCGGCGACCACCCGGCGCTGCACCTCGTTCAGGTGCGGCAGCACCGTGGTGAAGAATCGCGCGAGTTCATCTCGGCTGGCCTCCACACCCTCAGGCTACATCGCGTGATCTATCTTTCGGTGGACCCTAAGTACCTCACCGACCGGATCGGCAACGAGTACGAACTCCTGAGCTATGTCGAACTCTGGGAGTCAGCCCCCGTCACATTCGGGTACGTAGGCATCTTCACCGTGCAGCACGACGACACCTCTCGGTTCGTTCCCAGGATCAAGAAGGGGACCGACGGTCGCGCACTGCGCTAGTCGTAAACCCGCGGCCCTTACCACAGGAACCTTTGTCGGGCATGATGCCCTTGCGCTTCGGGGCACCCGTGAGCCTGGCAACGATCGGAGCAGTGTCCCCAATCTCGACGCCGATCCATCGGCGGTGCATTCGTTCGGCGACGGCGTACGTCGTGCCGCTGCCTCCGAAGGGGTCCAGCACCAGGTCCCCGTCGACGCTCGAAATCGTCAGCACTCTCTCCAGCATCTTCTCGGACAGAGCGTTTGCCCCCCGGTGCTTCGTCTTGGCGTGGCGCACCGGCGGGATGTCCGTCCAGACGTCGGAGACGTTGATGCCCTCGGGGTTCAGTGCCTTCCGGTGACCGCCGTAGTCCTTGATGTCGCCGCCACAGTGACGACATACGGGGATAGGCACCCGTGGGCGCACGAACGTCTTGGGCCGACCCCTCGTGTAGTAGAGCAACGAGTAGTGGGATGGGTACAGCCGTCCAGGGATTGGCAGGAGCATCTTGATGTCGAGCGCGACCCAGTGCCTGAACGTCATTCCAGCGTCGTTCAGCGTGTGCCCGATCTCGATGTTCCAACGAGGCAGGTTGTACAGCCACATCGCGCCGCCAGGGGCAACCAGGCGGACGCACTCCTTCACCCAGGTGCGACACCACTCCAGGTACTCGTCGTCCGGCAGGCGGTCGCTGATCCCTTCGCCGTAGTCCTTTGACAGGTTGAAGGGCGGGTCGGCGAAGACGAGATCGACACTTTCGTCGTCCAGGTTCCGCAGGACGTCGAGGGAGTCTCCCTGGAAGAGGACCCCATGCTCAGTTTCGAGTACCGGCGGCTTCATCACGTCCAGATCGTACTCACCGGCTGTCTTCGCCCTACGGATCGTTCGATCGAGCGATGGTGCTGGACCACCTTACCGCGGTGGGTGGTCGTCCACTCCCCTGGACCACCTGTCCCTGATCGGTGGTGTCCACACCACGACGAACCGACCCGTGATTGGATGTAGGCGTGCCCGGCAGGGAGCGGTTCGAGGAGATCGCCGCCCGGGTCCGCAACTGGGGCCGGTGGGGACCCGACGACCAGCTCGGCACGCTCAACCTGGTGGACAGCGCGGCTCGCCGGCGGGCCGCCGCCTGCGTGCGCACCGGCCAGGCGTTCCCGCTCGGGCTCCCCCTCTCGGCGGAGGAGGGCATCCAGGCGGGCTTCGTCCCCGGCAGGATCAACCCCCGCCGGACGATGATCGCCGTCGACCAGCCCCTCAGCCCCGACCCGGCGTGGATCCGCTCCAGCGAGGACGTGGTGGAGCTTGCCCTGCAGTGCGCCACCCACTGGGACGCGCTGGCCCACGTGAGCTACGGCGGCGTCATCTACAACGGGTACCCGGCCGCGAGCGTGACCGCCGAGGGCGCCGGCCAGTGCGGCATCCACCTGGTAAAGACGCTCGTCACCCGGGGCGTGCTCCTGGACGTGGCGTGGGCCAGGGGCGTGGACGTGCTCGACCCCGGCCACCCGGTCTCCCCGGACGACCTCGACGCGGCGACCGAGCTGGCCGGCGTCGCGGTGGAGCCGGGCGACGTGGTGCTGGTCCGCACCGGCCAGATGGTCCACCTGCGGCTCGACCGCGATCCGGGCGACCGCGACCGCGACCCCGACCGCGACCTCGTGGCCTACACCTGGCCCACCCCGGGCCTCACCATGGCCACCGCCGAGTGGTTCCGCGCCCGGGACGTGGCGGCGGTGGCCACGGACACCCTGCCGCTGGAGGTCTTCCCCGGCGAGGACGAGGACGTCTACCTGCCGGTGCACCTGCTGCACCTGGTGGAGATGGGGATGACCCAGGGCCAGAACTGGGTGCTCGACCCGCTGGCCGAAGCCTGCGCGGCGGACGGCGCCTACGACTTCCTGCTGGACGCCACGCCGCTGCCGTTCACCCGTGGCCTGGGGTCGCCGCTGAACCCGGTCGCCGTCCGGTGAGCGGCCGGCCGCTCGCGGTGCGGCAGCCGTGGGCGGTCAACCGGCCGCCGCCGTGAGCCGCTCCGCCCCGGTGCGCAGGTCGGCGCGCCCGGCGTCGTCCAGCACGCCGTAGGGGACGGCCAGCAGCCGGTCGGTCAGCGCCTTGGCCGCGGCGTGGGCGACCCGGTCGGCGTCGGTGACCGCCGGCACCTGCCCGGCGCTCCAGCCGAACAGCTCGAAGGCGTCCGGGCGCTCGAGGGAGTGGGCCACCCGTGGCGGGAGGCCCGAGGCCACCACGGCGAGCAGGTGGGTGCTGCCCCGCAGCTCCCGCAGCACCGCCACGAGCTGCATGGCGCGGGCCGGGAGATCCCCGGGCAGGGGCTCGGCGGCGACGCCGGCGAACAGCGCCAGGCCGGCGGGGTCGGCCGCCGCCACCACCGCCTCGGCCGCCGCGCAGAACCGGTCGAGGCCCTCCACGCCGGCAAACCGCTCCCGGCCGAAGGCGTGGCCGCACGCCAGGTGCGCCCGGGCGGCGTCGCGGGGCGCCACCCTGCTACGGCCGGTGTCCCACATGCGGGCGAGCAGCGACGGCTCGAAGTAGCCGAACGCGGCGGCCACCACCGGCGCCTCCACGTCACCGAGCACGCCGCCCCGGCCGAGGACGTAGAAGCGGAGCCCGTCCAGGCCCAGCTCCCTCCCCCGGGCCAGCGTGGCCGGCACGAAGAAGTACGCCGACCCGAGCTCGTGGACCAGCTCGTCGCCGGTGGCGCGCCCGTCGTGCGCCCGGGGCGCGCCGTTCACGCGTCCACGGTGGACACCGGCACCGGCGAGGGCGGGCGCCCCGGCGACGGCCCGCGCCGCCACGACACCTCCATCAGGGCGCCGCCCAGCGTTGACCCGTCCACCCTCCACCGGCCCCCCGTGGTCCGCACCACCGAGTCGGCGATGGCCAGGCCCAGGCCGGCGCCGCCGGTCCCGTCAGCGGTCCGGTCCGCGGCCCGGCGGAACCGGTCGAAGAGCCGCGGGCGCTCCTCGGGGGGGATGCCCGGCCCGCCGTCCTCGACCACCAGCACCGCCCGGCCGCCCCGCACCCCCGCCGAGACGCGGACGGTGCCACCGGACGGCGTGTACCGGCAGGCGTTGTCGAGGAGCGTGCCGGCCAGGCGGTCCACCCACTCCGGCGCCGCCTCCACCCAGGCGGGGGCGTCGCCGAGATGCACCGCCTCGAGATGCAGGCCGCGGGAGCCGGCCACGGCGGCGAACCGCTCGGTGCAGCTCGCCACCACCTCGCCGAGGTCCACCGGCTCGTCCGGCGGCGCCGGGGGCGCCGAGTCGAACCGGGCCAGCCAGAGGAGATCCTCCACGATCCGCTCCAGCCGCCGCGTCTCGCGGGCCACGTGGTGCAGCGTCTCGGTGGCGTCCCCCGGCGCGCTCCGGGCCAGCTCGATCTCGGCGCCGATCACGGTGAGCGGCGTGCGCAGCTCGTGGGAGGCGTCGGCGGTGAAGTCCAGCAGGCGGCGGCGGGCCTGCTCCACCGGGGCCGCCGCCTGGAGCCCGATCACCAGCGACCCCACGAACACCGCCAGCAGCACCACCGGGCCCATCACCAGCTCCCCGGTGAAGAGCACCCCCTCGATGTGCGTGGCCCCGGCCAGGTCCTGCCCGGCCACCAGCCACCCGCCGTGCAGCGGCAACGACGCCAACCGGTACGTGACCGGGCCGGCGCCCACGCTGACCGGCACGCTCGTGCTGGCCCGCCCGCCGGGCGGGAGCGCCGGGGTGTCCGTGGTCACGGTCCGCGGCGCGCCCCGGGACGGGATCCACCACAGGAACACCGGCGCGCCGTCGGTGCCCTGGTCGTCCGGGGCGGTGCGGGCCAGCGGGTCGGCCGAGTGGCTCACGTCCACCACCCGCTCGTTGAGGCGCTGGTCGACCTCCCACAGCACCCGCCGGGACAGGAAGGCGTCGAGCGCGGCGGCGGCCACCACCACCACCACGGCGATGACCACGGTGGCCACCGCCGCCACCCGCACGGCGTGCGCCACGTGGGGCCGCCGGAGCGCCCCGCGGACCCGCCCACCGCGGACCCGGCCACCGCTCGCCCACACGCCGCTCACCCGGCCACCAGGCGGTAGCCGATGCCGCGGACCGTCTCGATCCGCACGGAGGACCCGGCGAGCTTGGCCCGCAGCCGCGCCAGGTGCACGTCGATCGTGTTGGAGCCCACCGCCTCCGCCTCGTCGTCCCAGACCTGGAGGGCGATGCTGCGGCGCTCCACCACGGCCGGGTGGCGCCGCAGGAGGAGCTCGAAGATGGCCAGCTCCCGGCCGGTGAGGGGGAGCACCTCCTCCCCGCGGCGCACCTGCCGGGCGGCCGGGTCGAAGGCGAGGTCGCCCACCTCCAGCACGGGATCGAGAGGCACCGGCGGGCGCCGTTGCAGCGCCCGCATGCGGGCCAGGAGCTCGGCGACCTCAAACGGCTTCACCAGGTAGTCGTCGGCCCCGGCGTCCAGCCCCTCCACCCGGTCGGCCGTGGTGTCGCGCGCCGTCAGCATGAGCACGGGCACGTGGGAGCCGCGCCGGCGGAGCTCCCGCAGCACGTCCAGCCCCGAGATCCCGGGCATGCGCCAGTCCAGCACCGCCACCTCGTAGTCGTACCCGAGCAGGTGCCGGAGCGCCCGATCGCCGTCGGGGACGGCGTCCACCACGTACCCGCTCCGCCGGAGGCCCCGTTCGAGCACCGAGCGGAGCCCCGGGTCGTCCTCGGCCACCAGCACGCGCACGTCAGGGCCCGGGCCTGCCCGTGACCGCCCAGTGGAGCATGCGCGCCTGGCTGTCCACCAGGGCGCTCGTCCGGATCCCCCAGAACTCGAACCCGTAGCGGTGCGCCGCCACGCTGGCGTACATGGCCACGAGGGTGCCGGCGACGGCCATCGCGTCCGACCCGGCGGGCGAGCCGCCCCCGCCGATCACCTGCGCCAGCGCCACCGTCACCGCGTTCAGGGCGTGCACCCTCACCCCCCGCAGGGCGGAGTCCCCCTCCTCGGTGGCGAGGTCCACCACGCGGAAGACGGCCCGGTTGGCCTCCCAGTAGTCGAGGAAGCCGCGGGTCACGGCCACGGCGGTGTCCCAGCTCCGCTCCTCGGACCAGTCCCCGTCCACCAGCTCGGCCAGCTCGGCCGCCTCGGCCACCATCTCGCCGGCGAGCACGCCGATGGCCTGCTCCACGTTCTCGAAGTACTGGTAGAAGGTCGCCGGCGACGTGCCGGCCCGCCGGGCGATGTCGATGACCTTGACCGACCGCCACGGCGTGGAGGTCAGCAGCTCCACCGTGGCCGCCAGCAGCCGCTGGCGGGTGGCCAGCCCGCGCTGCCCGGGCACCCGCCCGTCGGTGGTCACGGCGTCGGCCGGCTCGGAAGGAGAGAGCACCAGCTCCAAGAGTAGTTTGGCGGCCGTGAGCGACCGGGCGAGCGGGGCCCTGGCCAGCCTCCGGGCCAGGGTCGCGGGCCTGCTGGGGCCGGCCGTGCGGGCGGCCATCGTGGTCCCGTCCGCGTTCGCCCTCGCCAGGGCGGTGACCTCGGACCCCCAGACGCAGCTCTTCGCCGCCTTCGGCTCGTTCGCCCTGGTCATCTTCGCCAGCTTCCCCGGCGGCCCCCGGCGGCAGGTCCGGTCGCTCGCCGTCCTCGTCCTCGTGGGCGTGGTGTTCGTCACCGCCGGCACGGCCTGCTCCCAGGTCCCGGTGGCCGCGGTGGCGTCGATGGCCCTGGTGGGGTTCGCCGTCCTCTTCGCCGGCAT
>JBOGGH010000139.1:0-6600 GCA_050743905.1 Acidimicrobiales bacterium | reverse complement strand
GTGGGCGGGCGGGTGACGGCCCGGGAGACCGGGCTGGTGGACCCCGGCCGCCCCATCCCGGCCGCGGCCACCCGGGTGCACGGCATCACCTCCGAGCGCGCCCGGGCCGAGGGCCGCCCCCTCGCCGAGGCGGTCGCCGTCCTGGCCGCGGCGCTGGTAGACGCGTCGGACCGCGGTGTCCCGGTGGCGGGAATGAAGCTCGACTACGACCTCACCATCCTCGACGTGCAGTGCCGCCTGGCCGACGGCCGCGGGCTCGAGGCGCGGGGGTTCGGCGCGCCGGTGCTCGACGTGCTCGTGCTCGACCGCCACTTCGACCGCTTCCGCAAGGGCCGGCGCACCCTCGGGGACCTCTGCGCCCACTACGACGTGGCCATCGCCAACGCCCACGACGCGGCGGCGGACGCCGAGGCCACGGTCGACGTGCTGGCGGCGATGTGCGGGCGGTTCCCCGAGCTCCGCGGCGGGGACCCGGCGGTGCTGCACCGCTCGCAGGTGGACTGGCACCGCGAGTGGGCCACGTCGTACGACGAGTGGCGCAGGGGGCAGGGGATGCCGCCGCTCGACCCCCGCGAGTACCACTGGCCCCTCGGCGTGGAGGCACCGGCCGCCGCCTGAGGTCACGCACCGGGGCGTGGCGCGAGGATGGAGGGGTGCGCGCCTGGGAGGTGACCGAGCCCGCCCCGATCGACCGCCGGCCGATGTGGCTGGTGACACGGGAGCCGCCCGAGCCCGGTCCGGGCCAGGTGCGGGTGCGGGTGAGCGCCTGCGGCGTGTGCCGGACGGACCTGCACGTGGCCGAGGGCGACCTGCCGGTGCACCGCCCGCACGTGGTCCCGGGCCACGAGGTGGTGGGCCGCGTGGAGGCGCTCGGGCCCGGCGCCGGGCGGTTCGCCGTGGGGGACCGGGTGGGGGTGGCGTGGCTGGCCTCCACCTGCGGCACCTGCCGGTTCTGCCGCCGGGGCCAGGAGAACCTGTGCCTGCGGGCCACCTTCACCGGGTGGGACCGCGACGGGGGCTACGCCGAGGCCACGGTGGCCGACGAACGCTTCGCCTACCGCCTGCCGGACGACCTGCCGGACCACCAGGCGGCGCCGCTGCTCTGCGCCGGCATCATCGGGTACCGGGCGCTCCGGCTGACCGGCCTGCCGCACGGCGGGCGGCTCGGCATCTACGGCTTCGGCGGCTCCGCCCACCTCACGGCCCAGGTGGCGCTGGCCGAGGGGGCCGAGCTCTACGTGGCCACCCGCTCGGCGGAGGCGAGGGCGCTCGCCACCGAGCTGGGCGCCACCTGGGTGGGCGGCGCGGCCGAGATGCCGCCGGAGCCGCTCGACGCGGCGATCCTCTTCGCCCCGGTGGGGGAGCTGGCGCTGCCGGCGCTGGCCGCCCTCGACCGCGGCGGCGTGCTGGCGGTGGCGGGGATCCACCTCACCGACGTCCCGGCGCTCGACTACCAGGCGCACCTGTTCCAGGAGCGCGTGCTGCGCAGCGTGACCGCCAACACCCGGCGGGACGGCGAGGAGCTGCTGCGGCTGGCGCCGCGCCTGGGGGTGCACGCCACCACCACCGGCTACCCGCTGGACCGGGCCCAGGAGGCGCTGGCCGACCTGGCCCACGACCGGCTGATCGGCGCGGCGGTGCTGGAGATCGGGTGAGCTGCCGCCGGCGGCCGTGGCGGGTGCGCCGGCCGGCGGCGGTGCGGGTGTGGCGCAGGCCGGGGCGGCAGCGGCGCCGGTGGTAGCGTTGATGGTCCTGGGGCCGTTGGCGCAGTTGGTAGCGCACTTGCATGACGCGCAAGGGGTCAGAGGTTCGAGTCCTCTACGGCCCACACAGGAAACCCCTGGTCAGCTCGCATCTGGCTAGGGGTTTCGTCGCGTCGGGACCCCCGAGATTGGCCCGTGTAAGCAATTGTGTAAGCAACGGGATCGGCCGTCCGGCGAGCGGGGCGGAGGATGCCCGGCGGAAGGGGGGTCTGCGATGGCCGGACGGCGGATGAACGGTGAGAGCAGGACGTCAGCCAGCCTTGGCCAGCCGTTCGGCCGTCTCGGCGGCGATCTGGGGCACGGCCTCGAGTGCCGCTCGGGTGGCGGCGGCCCAGACGGCCGGGTCGGCACCGGTGGGTTGGAGCGCCTCGATTGCCAGCCGGTCGACGATCCATCCACGTACCAGTTCACTGATGGTCGTGCCGCGGGCCGCCGCCAGCTCCCGCAGCGCATCGATCGTCGTCGCCGAGAGCCGCAAAGCGAACGCCGACTTCGGCTCCTCCTGGGACCGTTCCGGACGATCGACCACCTTCCCCCGGGCGATGTGGCCGGACAGGTCCTCGTCGTAGGACGCCCGGTCCTCGGCCACCGGATCAGTTCTCGTCATCGCGCATCGCCTCCTCGACTGCCCGCCATTCCTTTGCCGTCATCGGTCTCGTCGTCACCACGTAGGCCAGGCCGGCGGCCGGCGGACCCTCGGTCACTACGACGACCGGGCGACCGGCCCTCGTGACGCCGTAGAGCTCCCTCCGACCGGGCCGGTGCTCGTGGGAGATCACTACGACCACCCGACCTGGGCCGATGGCCACGTCCTCGACGTCGCCGGTCGACACGCCGTGACGGGCGATGTGCTCCCGGTTGAAATCGTCCCAGAGCAGGCCGGTCACCGGCTCCACCTCGCGAGTGTAGCACGATGTCATACGACGTTATGCAACCTACTACCGACTGGCGGTTTCGAGCCGGGCGACGTACTCCTCGATGGAGGCGCGGATCACGAGCCGCCGCCGGCCGATCTTGACAGAACGGAGCTGCCCGCCGTCGGCCAGGACGGCGAGGACAAGGACGGCGCCGCGGTGGCCGAGCTCACCTCGCTCATCGACACCGCCAAGCTCCCCGAGGGAACCCGGCTCATCGTCCGGCGCGAGCCGCTGCGCCCCGGGGCCCAGCGCAGCCTCATTCCCCTCGCTCGAGTACCGCTACTGGGGCTTCTACACCGACCAGGAGGGGGACCCACAAGAGCTCGACGTCACCATGCGGGCCCACGCCCACGTCGAGCAGCACATCTGCCGCCTGAAGGACTCGGGGTTCACCCGGTTCCCCTTCACGAGCTTCGAGGCCAACGCCACCTGGCCCACGACCGAGATCCTGCTCGGTGCCTACCGACGCATCGCGTCGATCACCTGAGCACCCCCGGCATCCCGTCAGTCGCCACCAGCTTGGCGACACGCGCCCCCGTCGCCACGTGCGGCCGCAGCCTCCTCGGCCCGTTTGGCCTCCACCTTGGCCAGCCACTCCATCACGGCTTCCCGGGAGTCCAGCCGCCGCCCGTCCCACAGAATGGTCACGTCGTCCTCGGTCGGCGGCGGCGCGTGACGCATACCCTCGAACCACTCCTCTGCGGTCATCACGGGCTGCGCGACAACGGGTAGAGGGTACCCGGAAGACCCCCCGCCGGCGGCGTGGGGACTCGGAGGACGAGTCAGCCCGCGCCGAGGATCTCGGAGACCGCCAGTGAGACCCCGGGGAGCAGCCCGGGAACGAGGACGTCGCCGGGGCGGGCCACGACCGACGTCCGATAGGTCCCGCCGACGGGCTCGGTCAGGACGAGCACGGTGTCGGTGGTGAGGTCCACGATCCAGCACTCCGGGATGCCGGCGCCGGCGTAGACGGGGGCCTTCCGCTCCCGGTCGTGGTCCAGGCCGGCGTCGGCCACCTCAATGACGAGCTGCACGTCGCCGGGGGCCGGCTTGACTGCCGCATACCTGGCCACCGGTGGCCGCAGGACGGCGACGTCGGGGAGAGGCTCGGAGAGGTCCGGGATCTGGACGGGGTTCTGCACCCACACCACTGCGATCCCGGCAACCTGGGGAGGCAGCGCGTTGGTCAGGTACCCGACCGACGCCGCGTGTCGTGGCCCGATCGGGGCCATGTCCACGACCTCCCCGTCGATGAGCTCCACCCTGTCGTCCTCCCCGAAGACGCCCAGCCGGTCGAACTCATCGACCGTGAACCGGTGGCGAGCAGGTGCGGTGACGACCACGTGAGCATGGTACCCGGCCCCCAGCCGACGGGGACGCAGGCCGAGCTGGCCAAGCGGTCCCACCTGCGCTCGACCTTCGTGTCGATGGTCGAGCGCGGTCGAGTGAACCCGTCGCTCGGGACCATCGTCGCTATCGCCTGGGCGCTGGGCGTGGACCCCGCCGAGCTTGTCAGGGGACTGCTGCCTCCACTTCCTCGTCAACGTCGCCGCCGCTCCTCGGCGGCCCCGGACGGCGCCACGGATCCGGCGCCGCCGGGCTGAACGGGTCGGCCCGGGGGTACGACCACGGGGGCGCCCTCCAGCACCGTGCCGTCCGGCATGGACGTTCCCGCGGGGACGCGTGGCGGTGGACGTCCAGGTCAGCGCTGCCGCCGAGTCCGTGGGACGCGCTTATCGGACCAGGCGGCTGGGCACCACGGTCACCGGGAACGGGTGCTCGGCGCTGAAGGGCTGGTCGCCGTGGACCGTCGCCTCCTCGGCGTACGTGCCGTCCGCCAGGTGCAGCGCGGTGAGGCTCGGGACCTGGCCGGCGGCGGGCCCGCCCGGGTCGACCAGCCAGTAGGCGGACGCGCCGTGCCGCGCGTACTGCTCGCGCTTCAAGGTGCGGTCGGTGACCGCCGTCGACGGCGAGCGGATCTCGACCACCAGCAGCGGCGTGCCGGTGAAGGGGCCGTAGGTGTCCACCTCGGCCACGCGCACGACCATGAGATCGGGGATGAAGACGGTGGTGGCCGACAGCTTCCAGGCGCAGGGGGACAGGACCACCTCGAGATCGTCCGGGCATGTCGGGCCGAGGAGCAGGTGGAGCCTGGCCACTGCCCGCTGGTGCACGAACTGGGGTGCCGGCGTCACGAGGAGCTGCCCGCCCACCAGCTCCCGCCGCAGGTTGTCGTCGGGCGCGTGCTGGAGGTCGTCCCAGGTGAAGGCGCCCGGGCCGGGGCCCACGGCCCCTGTGCTCGTCCTGCCGGTGGTGACCACGGCCATGGGTTCCAGGGTACGCGTTCGCGACACACCCCCACAACGGTCGGCCGTGACGCGTGGTCGCGCCCACATCCGCATGGGCGGCGCTTGTGTGCCGTTGTCACTCATGGCTGCCCGCCTTGCCCGTCCTGGCACCACCAAGAGGATTGTCCTCAGCGGTGACGACGGTGATGATCCGGCACCGGACCGCCGCCCCCGAGCGCTCGATCCGGCCGTCCGCGGTGAGCAAGCCGGTCTGGTGCCGTTCCGCCGCGGCCACGTAGACGCCGTCGGCATAACGGAGCGACTGCTCGGAGAGCTCCCAGGCTCGGTGCACGTCTGCCCAAGGCGTCCCCTCGATGTCGATCTCGTAGGACTCGGCATCCTGCAGGGCCCGGGGGAGGTCGGCGGCCTGGAACGGGTGGTCGGGACGATTGGCCGCGGCTCGCAGCGCGGACATGATCTCGAAGACGAAGTGTCCCGGCGCGAGCAGCGGCTCGCTCGGTGGTTGCTCAGCCAGCGTGCCACGAGCCGCGACGCCTCGTGGTCCTGGGTCGCAGACGGCGTCGACGACCAACGAGGCGTCGACGATCACCGCGCCGAACGGTCGGCGAGCCGATCGGCCCGTTCTGCGTGGGCGTCGTCGACAGCATCGAAGACTGCCCGTCGCGCCTTGTCGGGCACCGCCGGTTGGCCCGCCAGTCGCTCGGCGGTCCGTCGCAGGGCGGCTCGCCGACGCAGGTATGCCGCCTGGGCGTGCACGGCATCGAGCAGGTAGGTCTGCAGCGACGTGCCGCGCTCGGTCGCCGCGGAGCGAATTTCCTTGAGGTCGTCGGGCGGCACGTCGCGGATGAGGACGTTGGGCATGGAGGGATGCTATCAAAAGTGATATCACCCACGCAAGCAGGTGGGTCATGCCACGTCAGTGCTGCTGCCGCCCGCAGGTGGACGCGTCTAGCGGACGAGGCGGCTGGGTACCACGGTCACCGGGAACGGGTGCTCGGCGCGGTAGGGCTCGTCGCCGTGGACCGTCGCCACCTCCGTGTAGGCGCCGTCTGCCAGGCGCAGCGCGGTAAGGCTCGGGACCTGGCCTGAGCCCGGCCCGCCCGGGTCGACCAGCCAGTAGGCGGCCGCACCGTGTCGCGCGTACTGCTCGCGCTTCAAGGTGTGGTCGGTGGCCGCCGTCGCCGGCGAGCGGACCTCGACCACGAGGAGCGGCGTGCCGGTGAAGGTGCGGTCGAGGTGGAACTCGTCCCGGCGGACAACCAGGAGATCCGGCTCGAACACGGTGGTGGCCGAGAGCTTCCAGGCGCAGGGGGACAGGACCACCTCCAGGTCCCTGGGGCAGGCCGGGTCGAGGAGCAGGTGGAGCCTGGCCACCGCCCGCTGGTGGCGATTGGACGGCGCCGGCGTCACCAGGAGCTGCCCGCCCACCAGCTCCCGGCGCAGGCTGTCGTCGGGCGCGTGCTCGAGGTCGTCCCAGATGAAGGCGCCGACGGTGCCCGGGCCGGGGCCCACGGGTCCTGTGCCCGTCCTGCCGGCGGTGACCACGGCCATGGGTGCAAGCGTACGCGTGCGTGACACACCCCCACAACGGTCGGCCGCGACGCGTGGTCG
>JBOGGH010000138.1:0-6606 GCA_050743905.1 Acidimicrobiales bacterium | reverse complement strand
CAGCCCCCCGCCCTGCCCCCCCGCCCTGCGGGCCGCCGCGTCCACCGCCGCCTACGATCGGGCGCGCAGGCGGCGCCCCCACCGTGCGCCGGCGCGGGGAGGAGATCGCGTGATGGCTGGGACCGGGTTGGTGGTCGACGGCGCCGTGGAGGCCGGGGAGGACGGGTGGTACCCGGTGACCAACCCGGTGCGCCCGGCCGAGGTCGTGCTGGAGGCGCCGGCCGCCGGCGCGGCGCAGCTCGACCGGGCGGTGGCTGCCGCCCGGCGCGAGGCGCCGGCCTGGGCGGCGCTCCCCTTCCACGAGCGGGTGGCCGTGGTGACCGAGGCGGCGTCCCGCGCCGCCGCGGCAGGGGCCGAGCTGGCCGAGCTGCTCACCCGCGAGCACGGCAAGATCCTGATGGAGGCGGTGTTCGACACCTCGACCATCGGCGGGATGGCGGCGCCCTTTGCCCCCCTGGCCGCCGAGGCGCTGGCGCCCCGCACCGTGGCCGCCGGGTACCCCGGGACCGAGGTGGTCCACGAGCCGGTGGGGGTGGTGGCGGCGATCCTGCCGTTCAACTGGCCGGTGGCGGTGATGGCCAACAAGGTGCTGCCGGCCCTCCTCACCGGCAACACGGTGGTGGCCAAGGCCCCGCCCACCTGCCCGGGCGCCGTGCTGGCGGCGGCGGCGGCGCTGGCCGAGGGGCTGCCCCCGGGCGTGGTGAACGTGCTGAACGGGCCCGGCCCCGAGCTGGGCGAGGCGCTGGTGGCCCACCCCGGCGTGGACCTGGTGTCCTTCACCGGCGGGCCGCGGACCGGCCAGGCGGTGATGGCCGCCGCCGCCCGACGCACCACCCCGGTGGTGCTGGAGCTCGGCGGCAACGACCCGGCCGTCCTGGCCCCCGACGTCACCGTGGACGACGAGCTGGCCGACCAGCTCGTGTCGGCGGCGTTCGTCACCAGCGGCCAGGTGTGCATGGCGGTCAAGCGGATCTACGCCCCCGAGGCGCTCGTGGGCGAGGTGGTGGAGGCCCTGGTGGCCCGGCTGGCCACCGAGGTGGTGGGCGACGGCCTGGCCGACGGGGTCACCATGGGCCCGGTCCACCAGGCCTCGGCGCGGGACCGGGTGGAGCGCATGGTGGCCGAGGCGGAGGCGGGCGGGGCGCGGGTGCACCGCCCGGCCACCGTCCGCCCGGAGGATGTCGGCGCCGGCGGGTACCTGGTGTCGCCGGCGATCGTGGAGGGCCCGTCGCCGGACGCGGCGATCGTGTGCCAGGAGCAGTTCGCGCCGGCGTTGCCGGTGCTGGGCTACCGGCAGCTCGACGACGCGGTGGCCGCCGCCAACGCCACCGAGCTCGGCCTGTGCGCCTCGATCTGGACCGGCGACGGGGAGCTGGCCGCCTCGGTGGCGCGCCGGCTGCAGGCCGGCACGGTCTTCGTGAACTGCCACGGCATGGCGGCCATGGACTACCGGGCCCCGATGGGCGGCTGGAAGGAGTCGGGCTTCGGCGTGGAGCTCGGCCCGGAGGGCATGCGGGCCCTGACCCGCCCCAAGACCGTGCTCACCCGCCAGCCGTCCGGCGCCGGGTGGTGACCGGGCCGGCGGCGGACGCCCCAGCCGGTGGAGCAGGGGGCACGCCCGCCGGCGCCCCAGCCCCGCCGCTTCTGCTCGGCACGAACACGTGCTTCGCCGTCAAGCGCTGGCCGGAGCCGGCGCGCTGGGCCGCCGTGGTCGCCGGCGACCTCGGCATGGCCACCTGCCAGGTTACGCTGGACCTCTTCGACCCCGGCCTGGAGATGGCGCCGAGCGTCGCCTACGCCGGGGAGGTGCGCCGGGCCTGCCAGGCGGCCGGCGTGGCGGTGCACAGCCTCTTCACCGGGCTCGCCGCGTACTCGTCCAACCTGCTCCTGCACCCCGAGCCGGCGATGCGGGAGTCGGCGCACCGGTGGTTCGAGCGGGCGATCGAGCTGGGGGCGGCGGCCGGGGCGCGGGGCGTGGGCGGCTACCTCGGGGCGCTGAGCGTGGCCGACGCCGCCGATCCCGCCCGGCGGCGGTCGCTCCTGGCGGAGCTGGGCACACGGCTCCAGCGCCTGGCCGGCCGGGCGGGCGGCGCCGGGCTGGACCACCTCCAGATGGAGAACATGGCGGTGCGGCGCGAGCCGGGCTCGGTGATCGAGGAGATGCACGAGCTGGAGCTGCTCGCCGCCGGCTCGGCCGTGCCCTGGGTGCTCTGCCTGGACCTGGGCCACCCGTGCGCCCTGCGGACCGGTAGCCGGAGCGACGATCCCCTGTCCTGGCTGGCCGAGCGCTGGGCCCACCCGCCGGTGCTCCAGATCCAGCAGGCCAACCGGGAGGGCGACCACCACTGGCCCTTCACGGACGAGCGCAACGCCGAGGGCCTGCTGGCGGCGGGCCCGGTGCTGGCGGCCCTGGCCGCCGCCGAGCCGGTGCACGCCTTCTTCGAGGTCATCCATGCCCCCGAGGCGGACGACGGGACCGTCCTCGCCGACCTCCGCCGCAGCGCCGACCACTGGCGGGCGGCCATGGCCGGCGCAGCCGGCGCCGCCGGGACAGCCGGCGCGGCGCCCGGGAACCGCGTGGGATGACCGCCGGTCCCCTGCGGATCGGGATGGTGGGCACCGGGTTCATCGCCGACTTCCACCGCCAGGCCATGGAGTGGGTCCGCGGCGCCACGGTGGCCGCCGCCTGGAGCCCGGACCCGGACCACCGGCGGGCCTTCGCCGCCCGGGTGGACGCCTCGGGGCTCGGCCCGTGCCGCGCCGTGGGCTCGTTGGAGGAGATGGTCGGGGGCGACCTGGTGGACGCCGTGTGGATCCTGGGGCCCAACGACGCCCGGCTCCACCACATGCGGGCCGTGCACCACGCCGCCCTCGGCGGCCGGTCGTCGGTGCGCGCCGTGGCCTGCGAGAAGCCGCTCGGCCGCACCGTGGGCGAGGCCCGCCAGATGCTCGAGCTGGCGCGCTCGGCGGGCCTCTCCCACGCCTACCTGGAGAACCAGGTGTTCGCGCCGGCGGTCCGGCGGGGGCGGGAGGTGGTGTGGTGCCGGGCCGTCCCCTCGACCGGGCGGCCGTACCTGGCCCGGGCGTCCGAGGAGCACGCCGGCCCCCACCGGCCGTGGTTCTGGCAGGCCCGGCGGCAGGGCGGCGGGGTGCTGCTCGACATGATGTGCCACAGCGTGGAGGTGGGCCGCTACCTGCTCACCCAGCCGGGCGCCCCCCGGGAGAGCCTGCGGCCGGTGGCGGCCACCGGCACCACGGCCACCCTCAAGTGGAGCCGGCCGGCTTACGCCGACCAGCTCGCCCGGGCCATGGGTCCCGAGGTGGACTACCGCCGCCACCCGGCCGAGGACGTGGCCCACGGCCAGGTCACCTTCGAGGACGGGCAGGGGAACCCGGTGGTGGTCGAGGCCAGCACGTCGTGGGCCTACGTGGGCCCGGGGCTCCGGATCGCCGTGGAGGTGCTGGGGCCCGAGTACGCCATGGCGATCGACACCCTGGCCACCGGCCTGCGGGTGTTCCTGTCGCGTGCCGTGACCGGCGGCGCGGGCGAGGACCTGGTGGAGAAGCACAACGCCGACCAGGGCCTCATGCCGGTGCTGGAGGACGAGGCCGCCACCTACGGCTACGTGGCCGAGGACCGCCACGTGGTGGAGGCCTTCTCGGCCGGCCGGGCGCCCGACGAGACCTTCGAGGACGGGGTGGCCGTGCTCGAGCTGCTGATGGCCCTCTACCGCTCCGCCGAGCTGGGCCGCACCGTGGTGCCGGGCGAGGAGGACCTCGGCGCGTACGTCCCGCCGGTGGCCCGTGGGGAGGCCCCAGGTGGCGGGGGTACACTGCCCCGTAAGCCGTAGGCGCACACGGAGGAGCGACGCGTGCCGGCAACCGTGGTCGTCGGGACCCAGTGGGGTGACGAGGGCAAGGGCAAGCTCACCGACCTGCTGGCCGCCGAGATGGACGTGGTCGTGCGCTACCAGGGCGGCCACAACGCCGGGCACCGGATCGTGGTGGGCGGCGAGGCCTTCGCCCTCCAGCTCGTGCCGAGCGGCGTGCTCTACCCCCACATCACGCCGGTCATCGGCAACGGGGTGGTGGTGGACCCGGCGGTCCTCCTGGAGGAGCTCGACACCCTGGTGGCCAAGGGGGTGGACCCGGGCCGGCTGGTGGTGAGCGGCAACGCCCACCTGATCATGCCCTACCACCAGGAGCTGGACCGCGTGACCGAGCGCTACCTGGGCAAGAACGCGCTCGGCACCACCAAGCGCGGCATCGGCCCCGCCTACGCCGACAAGGCCACGCGGGTGGGCCTGCGGGTCCAGGACCTGCTCGACCCCAAGATCTTCCGCCAGAAGCTGGACGTAGCCCTGAAGGAGAAGAACGCCGTCCTGGCCAAGGTCTACAACCGCCTGCCGCTCTCGGCTGACGACATCGCGGCGCGCTACCTGGACGAGTATGCCCCGCGGGTGGCCCCCATGATCGGCGACACGGTGGCGCTGGTGCACGACGCCCTGGACGCCGGGCGCAACGTCCTCATGGAGGGGGCCCAGGCCACCTTCCTCGACCTCGACCACGGCACGTACCCCTTCGTGACCTCGTCCAACCCGGTGGCCGGCGGCGCCTGCACCGGCACCGGCCTCGGGCCGCGCCAGATCGACCGGGTCATCGGCATCGCCAAGGCCTACGTGACCCGCGTGGGGGCGGGACCGTTCCCCACCGAGCTGAGGGACGACGTGGGCGACCTGCTGGTGGAGCGGGGCCACGAGTTCGGGACGGTGACCGGCCGCCGGCGCCGCTGCGGGTGGTTCGACGCGGTGATCGCCCGCCAGGCGGTGCGGCTGAACTCGCTCACCGAGATCGCCCTGACCAAGCTCGACGTGCTCGACACGTTCGAGTCGGTCCGGGTGTGCGTGGCCTACGAGGCCGGCGGCGAGCGCTTCAGCCACCCGCCGTACCACCAGTCCACGCTCCACCAGGTCACCCCGGTCTACGAGGAGCTGCCCGGCTGGCGCACCGACCTCACCGGGGTGACGGCGCTGGAGGAGATGCCGGCGGAGGCTCGGGACTACGTGGCGTTCCTCTCGGACCAGGTCGGCGTACCGGTCCGCCTGGTGGGGGTGGGGCCCGGACGCGAGCAGTTCGTGTCCTTCGCGACGGCGTGAGCGCCCGCACCGTCTGCGTGGTGGGCTCCGGCGGGCGCGAGCACGCGCTCGCCTGGACGCTCGGGCGCGCCGCCGACGTGGTGGTCACCCCCGGCAACCCGGGCATGCCGGGCGTCACGCCGGAGGGCCACCGCGTGACGGTGACGCCGGCGCCGGCTGAGGAGGTGGAGGCCGACCTGGTGGTGATCGGGCCGGAGGCGCCGCTGGTGGGCGGGCTCGCCGACCGGCTGCGGGCCCGGGGGCGGCTGGTGGTGGGCCCGGGGGCGGACGGGGCGCGCCTGGAGGGGTCCAAGGCCTTCATGAAGGCGCTGCTGGACGAGGCCGGCGTGCCCACCGCCCGGTTCGGGGCGTTCGGCTCGTTCGAGGACGCCCGCCGGTTCCTCCGCACCCTCCCCGGCCCGTGGGTGGTGAAGACCGACGGCCTGGCCGCCGGCAAGGGCGTGCTCGTGGCCGCCACCATCGAGGAGGCCGAGGAGGACGTGGCCGCCAAGCTCGGCGGGGCCTTCGGCGAGGCCGGCCGCCGGGTGGTGGTGGAGGAGGGGCTGTCCGGCCCGGAGTGCTCGCTCATGGTGCTCTGCGACGGCCGCCGCGTGGTCCCCCTCGCGCCCGCCCAGGACTTCAAGCGCCTCGGCGACGGCGACGCCGGGCCCAACACCGGCGGGATGGGCGCGCTCTCCCCGGTGCCCGAGGTGCCGGCCGACCTGGTGGGCGAGCTGGTGTACGGCGCGGTGGAGCCGCTGGTGGCCGCGCTCCGGGCACGTGACGTCGACTACCGCGGCGTCCTCTACGCCGGCCTCATGCTCACCCCGGACGGCCCGCGGGTGCTCGAGTACAACGTGCGCCTGGGGGACCCCGAGGCGCAGGTCCTCCTGCCGCGCCTGGCCGAGGATCCGGTGGACGTCCTGGCGGCGGTGGCCGAGGGCCGGCTCTCGTCGGTGTGCGACGGCGAGCTGGCCTTCGCCGGCGACGCCTCGGTGTGCGTGGTGATGGCCGCCGAGGGCTACCCGGCGGGGCCCAGGACCGGGGACCCCGTGCGGGGGCTCGACGCCACGGGGCAGCTCGAGGACCCGGTGGCCGGCGTGCACGTGTACCACGCCGGGACCCGCCGCGAGGGCCCGGACGGCCCCTTCGTCACCGCCGGGGGCCGGGTGCTGGGGGTCACGGCCACCGGCGGCTCCCTCGACGACGCGCGCCGGGCCGCCTACGAGGGCGTGGCCCGCATCTCCTGGGACGGCGCCTGCTACCGGCGGGACGTGGCCGGTGAGGCCGCCGCCGCGCCCGCCGCCGCCGGCTCCGCCGAGACCACCGCATAGCGTTCGATCGTGCGGGCCATGTCGCGCAGCAGCTTGGCCAGGTCTTCCGGATCCGGCCCGGCGCCGGCGCCGGCCGGCGCATCGAACCCGGTCGAGATCGCCGCCACCGCCGCCGCAGCGCTCACCGCCGCGGCCCG
>JBOGGH010000137.1:0-6649 GCA_050743905.1 Acidimicrobiales bacterium | reverse complement strand
GAATCTTCGCGTCCCTGATTCCACGGCTGCCGGCCGGCCGTACTACCGCCGCTGCCGTTCGGCAAGCGCTGTCCGAGACGCGTAAGCACTGGCCGTCCGATCAGCGTCTCCGCACGGCCATCCCGTCGAGACCCTTCTACTTCGGCGGCCGTCCCGTAGAACCTCGCAGGGGCGAGACTTCGGTGCCAGCGACGAGGCGATGAGGTATCGCTCAACCCTGGGCGTTGTAGATCTGCCTGACGACTAGCTCAGTCTCGGTAGACAGTGTAGACACAGTATCCGTAGACGCTGTAGACTTTGACTCGGAGGTGGCCCATGGCTTCGTCGTTGGCTGAGGCGATCAAGGTTCTGGAGGAGCGCAGTAGCCAGGACCCTGCCCTCGCGGAGGCCGTCGTGTTCCTGGCCGAGGAGGCGGAGGGACCGACGGATCCCTTTGGAGCGGTTCCTCCCGGCGCCGGCTCTGCTGCGCGCGTCGTCAATGCGCGCCGCGAGCGGGATCGCATGGAGGCGGGTGCCGTCTCGGCCCTGGACACCGCCTCCGTCGTCGCCCTCGTCAGTTCCATCGGGGACCGCAAGGGAGTTGACCGCCGGCGCCAACGTGGGCAGCTCATGGGTTGGCGCTCCGGGGCGCGCACCCTCCACCCCGACTGGCAGTTCGACACCCGCCGCGGCGAAACGAGGCCGGGCCTTGGAGCCGTGCTGAGCGCCCTGCGCGAGGTCACACCGGATGCCGAGACGGCCGACGCGCTAATGCGGGTTCCCCGGGACGATCTGCATGGCCGCAGCCTCGCCAGCCTGTTCGCCGCCGGCCAGGTCCATACGGTCGTCCGGCTCATACGGGCTGCGGCGGACCAATCCTGACGGGCTTCCCCGCCGGCAGGCCCAGGGGGCTGCGGCTGTCCCCGACCCGGGGACGGTGGTGGAGGATCGATCCTGTCCACCCCGACCACTGGGATTGGTCGCCCCACTCCCGTCCCGTCGGCCGCTTCGATCCGCTCTCGGGCCGCTTCCGGGTCCGGTATGCGGCCAACCGCCCGGCCGCTGCCGCCCGAGAGCGTTTCCCGGCGCGGGACCTCACCGACGCGGATGGTGAGCTGTTCCTTGTCGGGCTCGACTCGATGCCCTCAGCGCTGCACCTGACCCTCCAAGCGAACCTCGACGTCCTCGGTCTCGACGACCGGGTGAGCACCGGTCGGATCGACGTCGGACGGCGAGTGGATCCGGACCCGCTCCTTGAGACCTGTGGACGGCTGACCGACGCCGCCTACGACTGGTGGCAACAACGGCCTCCGCCGCTCGTCTACCGGACCCGTTCGTCTCCCAGTCAGGGCCGCAGCATCGCGTTCACTCAGACAGCCTGCGGCCAGGTCGCATCTGTCGGGAGACTGCGCGACGCGACCGCGCTCCACGTCTACCTCGTGCTGCGTGCCGGCTTCACGGTCCCAACGGCTCGGCTGGCGTGACCAGCGTCCGGAAAGGTGCGTATGCCGATCACCCCTTGGTTGGAAAGCCGTTGGCAAACTACCGGTCGTCATCGGCCCGTTCTCAGCACCACTCGCCGGACGCCGAACCCATCATGACCTGCGATAACGTCACTGGATACAACCAAATAGAGACCCTTCGGAGACTACGGATCAGAAGTCCGCCTCGATGTCAGCACGACGTAGCTCAGCCCGAGGTGGGACCGATCGCGCGTCCATCGCGCGGACGCAGCCGGGCCGGGGCGGTCCGCCACCGACCGCATCCTTCCCCTGAGCAGCCGCAACGGGCCACGAGGGTTCACGACAGGCCGCCTCTATCAGCTTCCCATCAAGCGCACTATCGAGTGGACCGAGTGTGGTACACCGCTCCCACGACGTTCCGCACGAAGCGCGGACGAGTTCCTTGCACGGACTCGTGCCGACCTGACCGGGGGAACGTGGGTCGCGGTGAACGCCGGCAAGGTCAGCTTGGAAGATTACGCGAGGCGTTGGCTGGCCGAGCGTGCAGCGATCCGTCCCCGAACGAGGGAGCTCTACGCCGGGCTTCTCAGGCTCCACATCCTTCCGGTTCTGGGCGATGTCGAGCTCGGCAAGATCTCGCCCGCCCGAGTTCGCTCGTGGCACTCGCGGCTGGCTGGCGCCGACCGTCCAGGATCGTCGACAACGGCCAAGTGCTATCGCCTCCTGCACGATGAGGAAGAAGGAACCGTCTGATTGATAATCCACCTAGACGCCGCGGCTGAACCGTAGCGTTCAGAGATCCGACAGGCTGGCTCGCGAACCGTCTGCCGACCTTTTTGGTCTGGCTGTAGATCGAGGTGTCCGCCTGCCGGATCTCGCTGCGGCGGGCGCCCGGACCACCCAAATGCGCGAGATGCTGGCCGAATCGGTTTCGAAGGCAAGAGCCATCTCGATTCGCTCGTCGAACCAGATCAGGAGCCCAGGAGAGCCGTTGATGTGAGGCATCGTGAACTTTGCACGGCCGTACTGGCGGCGGTTCAAGTTGACGAGCAGCCGAACGACACGGTCGGCGCCCACTACCGGGCGGCGCGCCGCTCGACGGGAGGGCCACCGTCCGAAACGAGCACGACGTCGGGCGCTACTCGTGACAGCGCCGCATCCACGTCACTACTGGCGATGGCAGCCAGTAACTCGTGCACGAGTTGGTCCGCCTCCGCCACTCGGTCGTCCTTGCTGACGGGCGCCTCGTGGTCTTGGGGCCGATCGTCTGAGACACCACCGCAGCGGTGGCCTTCGGGTATCAGCCGGTAGGAGGCTACGCCAGCACTGTGACCGACGAACTCGACTGGCTCGTCCCTGCCGACGGCGTCGTCGCCGTACTGCCCTCGATGACTGTCTGCCCTCCATGTTCAACTACGACATCGAAGACATGCACTTTCGCCGACCGAGCACGTAACGCGGATCGCCCAACCTCGGATCCTCGACGCGAGTCTGGATACCCGAGTCGGCACCGCCTCACATCTCATCGCGAAGTGCCATGCTACCGATCCTTCCATCCAGTTCTGGCGGCTTCGTCGAGGAGTAAAGAACGTTCACACGTCAGTAGGCGCCCGATCATCGATCGGTCATTGCGGTGTCCGGACGTGCGGTCCGGCGTCGAACGTCAGCTCATGCCACCGCTGATCGTGGACGAGCGCTGGTTAGCCGCCGATCAAGCAGAAGGGGTGGCCCATCGGATCAAGGTAGACGCGAAAGGCGCCGTCTTTCGAGGGCTGATGGTGGTGCACGCGCGCACCCGCAGCTACGACCGCTGGTTCCGCCGCCGCGATGTCGGGAACCGAAAAGTCGAGGTGGAACTGCTGCGGGTGGCCGCCGCCGGGCCACGTGGGTTCCACCCAGTCATCGATCCGTTGGAAGGCAAGCGTCGTGCGTCCTTCTGGGTTGTCCGAGCTCAGCCCGCCACCGGGTGGCACAAGGGTGGTGAAGCTCGCGTCGGAACCCTCTTCCATTTCCCAGCCGAGAATCTCTTCATAGAAGCGACCGAGCACCAGCGCGTCGGGGCAGTCGAGGATGACGAGGTCGAGCCTCAGCTGGGGTGGAACCGCATCGCTCATGAACACATGGTAACCATGGCCATGGAAGGCTGGGGAGTGTGGCGCGGCGCCGTTGACCTGTGCCGCAAGTCGATCCCCGTGCGACGATCCCTCACGGGAGAGGTCTTGCCACTTCCAGCCACGGTCGATCGTCTCATGGTCCGGGCTGTCTTGCGCCTACGGCGACGGCGCCGGGACCTCGTGCAGGCGCCACGACGTCTGCTAGGGATCTCAATCAGGCACCCTCAGCCGCGATCAGCTGGAGTCCCGGGGTCTCCCTGAACAGGCCGTCGTGGGAGACGAGCGGGCAACCGAGGCGTACGGCAGCGGCAGCGATCCATCGGTCGCCATCGTGGAGCTTGTCGCCAAGAGCGTGACCGACGCGCCGGCAATCGCTCCGGAGCTTGGCGCAGACCGTGATCATCTCGTCGTCGGGCTGAACGACCGTGAACCCAGCGAGGCGCCACTCCAGGCGTCGGCGCCGGAGCTCTCCCCAACCGGCCTGCAATGCACCGAAGCGCAGTTCCATGACGGTTTGGAACGCCAGGAGCACGGGCTCCGTGCCGATCAGTGCTCGATAACGATCGGCACGAGGGAGCTGGCGGTCTTCGAGCAGCCAGCTGATGACCATCGTGTCGACAACCACGCCCGCCCGCCGGGCGTCATTCATGCCTCAGCGAGAGCCTCCTCGAACGCGTCCCACTCCTCGCCGGACACGTCCTCAATCACCAGATCCTCTCGCCGAGGCAGCGGTCGTGCCCTTCGGAGGGCCTCCTCGGGCGCGTAGATGTGCACCCTCGGCTCCTCCGGCTGCTCCACCGTCGACACAACCACGAGTGTACGCGCCCAATCAGTCATCCCTGCTCGAAGCGGCAGTGGGACTGTCCCCCGCGAGCGTGGCTTCGATGCGAGCGCTGGCGTCACCTCGCTTCATCTACCCTCGCCGCCGGTCCACGTTCGGGATCGGGTCGTCGGCCAACGCGGCGGCCCTCCTGATCTCGCTTGTGGGCGGGAGCTCAGGAGGCGGTGACCGACTCGGGATTGGCGGCGCTGGACAATGGAGTCACCGTCGCGGTCGACTTCTGTTTGGGAGCCGCCTTAGCGATGAGCTCGCTCAGCGCGGTGGCGATCGCTGCGTCACGATCCTCCATCGACGTCGACGCCGTGGCCGATGCCGCTCCGAACGTGCACGCCGATCGTCCCGGAGCCGCCCGAACATTCGGTGCGGATCTCATGGCGGCGGCAGTCGTGCAAGCCCGCGTCGGGATCGCCGAGTAGGTGCTTGCTCGAACCCGCGAGGCGACGCCCGAGATGGAACACTATGTCCGTGGTCGGCTCGAGGCCCGAGCCGACTGTCGGGCCGGAGGGTAGGAGGACAGGCGGTGCCGAAAGCAGTCAAGGGAAATGCTGGGCGAACGCCGCCGGAGCCCTCGACGAGCCACTCCGACATCGACGACTGGTCCGAGTGCCAGATGCCGCAGCTGCAGCCCATCGTGAGGCTTCTGGGCGACTCGATCCGAGCGACCATCCCCGGCCTTCAGTTCGCCGTCAAGTGGAAGCGGCCCTACTACGGGGCTCCCAGAACTCGGGTGGATCATCGAGATGGCGGCTTACGACGTGTCGGTCAGTCGTCTTTCTGGGCGGTCCGGACTTCGGCTATCCGCCGCCACTGGGAACCACGGATCGGACGCGCTACGTCAAGGTGACTAGCTTGGACGAGGCGCAGCGACCGGAGTTACTCAAGTGGATGGAGGAAGCAAGCCGCACACCGGGCTGGAGCTAGACGACGACGCAAGACGGTCCGCGGGGATCTGTGTGGTGAATCGACCGCCTCGGCGGTCGATTCTCATCCCCCCGAGGCGACCGAAGGCCATGAGCGTCTGTGGGCTTCCCCGCGGAAACCGATCGACGCTGCTGGGGGGCTTGGCAGGCGGCGCAGCCGCTCCGAGCGCCAACTCGAAGCGCCTCGTTTGACTTGCCGTCGCCGGTGTTCTGTGCGCCGACGGGGTTCGTCGGTGACCGGACGGCTCGGATCCAGGGCTCTCGAGCTGCTGACGGTCAGTCTCCGAACGCCCAGGCCACCATTAATGGGAACTCTTCTCGCCAGAACGCACCTCCGTGTGTCCCGGTCCGCTGGGTTATGACTACGTCTGCGCCTGCGCCGTGTAGCGCGTCCGCCCAGCGGGTGGCGTTCTCGAGGAAGAACGGCTCCTCGGTCCCGGCGACGAGGTAGGCGCGGGGAAGCGCTCTGGGCATCAGGGCAGGCGGTCGGTAACCTCCGCCAGGCGAGACGCAGAGGACTGCGCCATAGATTTCGGGATGGCGAAGCCCCATGGCGAGCGCCAGCTCTCCCCCGGCCGAGACACCGAACACCGCGGTTCGATCAGCACGCAGAGCGATATCGAAGCGCGACTGCGCCCATCGGCGGACGTCGTCGACGAAGAACTTCTCGTGTGCCGCAAACCGCGCGTGGTCGAACGTGGTATCAGCCTCGCCGTCGCCCGGTGAGTACTCGCGGATCCGCAACAGCTCGTCGTCCAAGCGGTGTGCACCGATGATCATTGTGGGTGGCAGGTCGGCCGATTCGAGGACGTCCGCCCATGACGCGATCAGCTGGCCGTCACCGGAGTAGATGATGGCCTCGGGCGGCGCCGACGGAGCATACGCCGTGACTGGCCGGCCGCCGTCGAAGGGCAGCGTTTCGGTGAGGAGCCGGCCGGTTCGGGGGAACGTCGGCTTCTCGGTCCTCGCCGGGATGCTTGTGCGACCTCGCGGATCTGGCTGAAGCGACTCTCTCAAAGCGCCGGTGATCGCTTCGACCCGGGCCCGGTGCGCTCGGCAGCGGGTGACGGCTCGGCGCGGTGTCATGCGTTCGTGCGCGACCGACCACAGATCGAGCGACAGCGGCCGTGCGATCATGAGCGCGGGCAGCTTGGCGCGTTCCTCTTCTGACAGCGGGAACGAGCGGCTGTAACGGTCCAGGGCTCTGACGGCACCCCGGGGGCCGGCCGCGTACAGCAGCCACGCCAGGGCCCACGCCCTCGGGCCCCGCCCCACCCCGATCCAGTCGATGATCACCGGCGGCCCGTCTCCCCGGGGGACGGCGTTCGACGG
>JBOGGH010000136.1:0-6695 GCA_050743905.1 Acidimicrobiales bacterium | reverse complement strand
GCCGTGCGCTCCTCGGCGGCCAGCGCCGCCAGCCGCCGGCCGCGGTCGGCGCCCTTCCGGGGGAGGAAACCCTCCACGCAGAAGCGCTCGGTGGGCAGCCCGCTCACCACCAGCGCGGCCAGCACGGACGACGGGCCCGGCACCACCGAGACCGGGAGGTCGCGCCCGGCGGCCGCGGCCACCAGGCGCGCCCCGGGGTCCGAGACCGCCGGGGTGCCGGCGTCCGTCACCACGGCCACCGTGCGCCCGGCGGCCACCCAGTCCAGGACCTGGGGGACCCGGGCCGCCTCGTTGTGGGCGTGCAGGGACACCAGCCGCCGGCCCGCCGCCACGCCGGAGGCCGACAGCAGGGCGCGGGTGCGGCGCGTGTCCTCGCAGCAGACCACGTCCGCCTCGGCCAGCGTGGCGGCCGCCCGGGGCGAGAGGTCGCCGAGGTTGCCTATGGGCGTGGCCACCAGCACCAGGCGGCCGGCGGTCACCGCGTCTCCCGGATCTCCAGGCGGTCGCCGGGGCACAGGCCCCAGCGCTCGAAGCTGCCGGCGGCGGCCTCCAGCACGCTGCGGCCGCCGCGCCGGGGAAGCACCACCCGCCACGGCGCGGCCCGCACCGTGCAGAGCACCGCCAGGTCGCGGTCGAGGACGGCCACGTCCATGGGGAACCGCATCCCCACGGTGTGGACGGACCGGGTGTGGGGCAGCAGCATGGCGCCGTCGTACGCGGCCCGGCCCAGCAGGCCGCGGGTCCGGTCGACCAGCCCTTCGCAGACCTCGGCGGCGGCCAGCACCGTGCCGTCGCGCAGCAGCCAGGCCGCCCTCATCGCGGGCTCACCGCCCGGGGGGCTGCCGGTGCCACGTCGCCCGACGCTACCCGCATCACCTAGACTTGCCCTCTTATGTCGAAGCGGACGGTCAAGCGCAAGCTGCGGGCCAAGAAGAAGGCCAACCACGGCAAGAAGCCGAACTGCGGCCGCGGCTGACGGCGCGCCCGCACGGCCGGGGGCGCGTCCCGCACCGTCCGGCCCCGGTCAGCGGGCGCCCGCCGGGCCCCGCCAGGCCGCACCGGCCCGCTCCAGTGCCGCTGACAGGGTGGTGGGCAGGTCGGAGATGATCCCGTCGACCCCCAGGTCGAGGAGCCGTTCCATCGCCGGCTCGTGGTTCACGGTCCACACGTGCACGGCCGCGCCCTGCCGGTGCGCCGCCTCCACGAAGGCGCGGTCCACCACCACCAGGTCGCCCTGGCGCTCGGGCACCTGGAAGGCGACGGCGCGCACCGGCGGCAGCTCGCCGCCGGCCTGCACGGCCTGCCAGAACACCGCCGTGGCGTTGGCGCCGGCGGAGGTGGCCACGCCCGGGGCCGCCGCGGCGAAAGCCTCGGTGGCCTGGTCCAGGAAGGAGGCCACGATCACGTCGTCGGTCCTTCCGTGCTCGGCCAGCAGGCGGGCCAGCGCCGCCTCGTAGGGGGGGACCGCCGGGGCGGTCTGCTTGACGTCGAGGTTGAGGACCACGCCCGGGAACGTCTCCAGCACCCGGCGCAGGGTGGGGATGCGGAAGGCCGGGTCCGTGGCCGCCCGGCCGCGGTACGGGTAGTCCTCCTCGGGCCGGCCGGGCGTGACGTCGGCGCCCGGGATGAACCAGTACGCGTTGTCGAGTCGCTCGAGCTCGGCGAGCGTGAGGTCGGCAATGCGCCCCGTGCCGTCCGTGGTCCGGTCCACCGTGGCGTCGTGGCAGACCACCAGCTCGCCGTCGGCGGTGGCGTGGACGTCCAGCTCGATGCCGGTGGCCCCCGCCTCCAGGGCGCGGCCGATGGCAAAGAGCGTGGAGGAGGGCGACTCCCAGGCCCCGCCCTGGTGGGCGTACGCCACCACGCGCCGCTCCAGCCACGGGTTCACGGGGGCATGGTACCGGTCCGCTCCCGGGCCGCCGGGGCCGGGGCCGGTGCGCCAGGGTCGGTGCGCCGGGTCGGCGGGAGTAGCCTCGGCTGCCGTGCTCGACCACCTCCTCGTCGACCTGATCGCCGCGGTGCGCCGGTCGCTCGACCGGGCCCTGCTCCAGCGCCAGGCGGTGGAGGAGCGGTTCCAGGTCGACGTCTTCCTGGGCGACGTGTCCTGGGAGACGAGCTACAGCCTGCCCGGCGAGGAGCAGCCGCCGCGGGTGCGCGCCGACCTCTCGCTCGACTGGCCCACGTGGAGCCAGACCGCCTACCGGAGCTGGTCGATCGGCGAGCCGCCGGAGGAGCTGCCCGAGGTGGTGGTGGAGGTGGCGGTCCGCATCCAGCGACTCGCCGAGCGGCCGGCGGTGGAGCGGGTCCTCGGCGTCCTCCCGGCCGAGACCACGGCGCTCGGGGCGGAGCCGCTGGTCCGCACCTCCACCACCGTCGAGGAGGTCTACGGGGACGACGGGACCGGCGCGGACGAGCCCGCGCCCGCCGGCGGCGCCACGGCCACGGCGCGCTGGGCGGTGGAGGCCACCTACGAGGGCTCGGTCCGCTTCGACGAGGGGCACCTGGAGGATCCCTCCACGGTGGAGCCGATCGTGGACTCGCTCACCCGGTGGATCTCGTCAACCCTGGTGCAGTTGGCCGACCTCCCCCTCTCCTACCTGCCGCCGGACCCCCCGGGCGGCCGGGACGTCCGCGACCGCCACGAGCCCCCCGAGGGGCGGTAGGCGCGAGGCGGCTGGCCGGCTCAGGCCGTGGCCACCATGACCACGGCGACCGCGTCGTACCAGGATGTGGCAGTGACCTGGCCGAAGGCCGGGGTCACCGCCGTGCCGGCCGCCACGGACGGGTCCCAGGCGAGGACGTTGCCGTGTGTGGGCTCGGTTGTCACGTCGTAGGTGACGCCGGCGGTGGTGCCGGCCTGGCCGGTGGACGCCGGGTAGGACCAGCCCCAGTAGAGCCCGGTCGCCTTGGGGGAACCGAGGGTGGGGTCGTCGCAGGTGCGGCCGGTGCAGAGCGCGGCGTTCTCCACGCCGGCGGCCACGGCCGACCACGTGACCGACGGCCCCAGGGAGGAGCGCCACTCGGCCGCCCACACGAAGTGGTCGAACGTTGTCCCGGACCAGTGCACGTCGATGGTCGTCGCGCCCGCCGACTTGACCACGCCGTACCAGATCTCGAGGGTGTCGCCGCTCGGGTGGTTTGTGAAGCCGGTCGCCTTCGACGCCTGCCAGGCCACCCGCCCCGCGCTGTCCGTGACGGAGGTCACGTGGGAGCTGCCCCTGGACGGGGCGGTGTGGGCCATCATCATCATGACGTCGCCCGCCGCCACGGTGGTCACGCCGAGCGTTGTGCCTGTGTTCTGGATGGCCGGGTAGCCGGGCTGCTCGACGTACGACGCCGACGGCTGGGTGGTCGTGGTGGTGGTCGTGGTGGTGCCGGAGGAGGTCGTCGTGGCGGTTGTGCAGGCCGCCAGCACCATCGCCCCCGCCGCCAGCACCGCCGCCGCCAGCACCGCCCGCCGCGTCCTCGTCCGCATGGCCCCGCTCCTCGCGCCGTGCCGCCGGCCGCCCCGTCGCCGGCTTGCCGGCCACCGGGAGGTGGCAACCCCCATTGAAAGGCAAGGCTACCGGCCGCTCCCCGGCCTGACAATCATCCCGCCCTCCGGCCGGAGCGGCCGGTGCCGGGCCGGGCCGGGCCGGGCCGGGCCGGGCCGGGCCGTCACAGGCGTGACCGATACTGGTCGGCCATGGCGGGAAGCCGTGTCCTTCGAGCCCGGTACCCCGGCGCCTGCGCCGGGTGCGGCACGGCGATCGCCCTGGGCGACCCGGCCTGGTGGGACGCCGGCGCCCGGCTCCTCTGGTGCCCTCCCTGCCACGGGCGCGCCGTCTCGGAGCTTCCCCGCCCGGCGACCCCGGCGACCCCGGCGGCTGCGGCAGCCTCGGCGACCGCGCCCCTTCCGCCGACCCCACCCGCACCGCCCGCCTTCGACGCCGGCGAGCCCGGACGGTCCGCCCAGCTCGAGTTCGAGCGCAGGCACGCGGCCCGGGAGCGGCGGATCGACCGGCGGTGGGGACGGCTGGCCGGCCTGGTGAAGCTCGTGGCCGGCGACCCGCAGTCCACCACGGCGTGGTCCAGGGGCGCCGAGGGCGAACGTCGGGTCGCCGGCCGGCTGGAGCAGCTCGTCGGCGACCGCGCCGTCCTCCTGCACGACCGCCGCATCCCCGGGAGCAGCGCCAACATCGACCTGCTCGTCGTGGCACCCTCCGGGATATGGGTGGTGGACGCCAAGTTCTGGTCCGGGCGGGTCGAGCGCCGCAACGTGGGCGGGTGGTCCGTCACGGACCCGCGGCTCTACGTGGGTGGGCGCGACCGGTCCCGGCAGGTCGAGGGCCTGGGACGGCAGATGATCGCCGTGTGCCAGGCGGTCCCCGGCTCCGCCGTCCCGGTGGTCCCCGCCCTCTGCGTGATCGGCGCATCCTGGGGCTGGTTCGCCAAGCCGTTCCGCTGCCGGGGCGTGTGGGTGGCGCGGCCGGAGCCGCTCGCCGGGCTGATGCTGGCACCGGGGCCCCTCACCGGCGACCACCGCGCCGCGGTGGCGGCGACCCTGGCCCACGCCCTGCCACCGCGGTCGTTGCCGCAATAGATCGTAGTACGATATTGTTGCCGGCGTGGCGCCCCGGCTCCCGTTCTTTCCCGCTCCACCGGGTGCTCCCGGGCGGCGCGAGATCAGCCTCGGCGAGCCGCCGGGGAGGATGGCGCTGCTCGCCGGGCTCGGTGCCGTGCTCGGGTTCGTGGGCGGCGGCGCGGCGTTCCTCGTGGTGCGCCTCGTGGGGCTGCTCAGCAACCTGGCCCTCCTCCACCGCGTGGGCTGGGACCTCCCCGACCTCCGGCACTACCACCCGGGGCCGTCCCTGATCGCCGTCGCCCTCGGTGGGGCGCTCGTGGTGTCCCTGCTCGCCCTGTGGTCGCCGGTCATCAAGGGCCACGGGATCCCGGAGTCCCTCGAGGCGATCGTGCTGCGCGAGAGCCGCATCCGGCCCCGGGTGCTGGTGGCCAAGCCGGTGTCGGCGGCCGTGGCCATGGGCACCGGCGGGCCGTTCGGCGCCGAGGGTCCCATCATCGTGACCGGCGGCTGCACCGGCTCGCTGTTCGGCCAGCTCCTCCCGGTCTCCCCCGCCGAGCGCCGGATCCTGCTGGCCACCGGCGCCGCAGCAGGGATGGCCGGGGTGTTCGCCACGCCGGTCGCCGCGGTGATCCTCGCCTTCGAGCTGCTCCTCTTCGAGCGGTCCCTGCGCTCGCTGCTCCCGCTGGTGCTGGCCACCGGCATCGCCACCGAGATCCACGACGTGCTGCTCGGGTCCCAGCCGCTCTTCGCCGCCCACGGCCTGGTGGAGGCCCCCGCCGGCCAACTGCCGCTGTTCGCCGTCGTCGGCCTGGCCGCCGGCGTGCTCGCCGTGGTGGTGAACAAGGGACTGTTCGCGTGCGAGGCGGTCTTCCGGCGCTCGCCGCTGCCCGGGTTCTTCCACCCCCTCGTGGGCGCGCTGGCCTTCTCGCTCATCGGGCTGGCCGTGCCGGGCTCGCTCTCCGTCGGCTACTGGGCCATCACCGACGCCGTCAACGGGCGGTTCCTGCTGGGTGCGGCGGCGCTGCTGTGCGTGGCGAAGCTGGGGTCGTGGTGGATCGCGCTGGCCTCCAACACCTCCGGCGGCACGCTGGCGCCGCTGTTCCTGGTGGGGGCCACGATGGGAGAGTGCGTGGGGATCGGCTTCTCCCACCTCTTCCCGTCGCTCCACGTCCAGCCCGGCGCCTTCGCCCTCGTGGCCATGGGCGCCACCTTCGGGGTGGCGGCGCGGGCACTGCTCACCGGCGCGGTGTTCGCGCTCGAGGTCACCGGCGCCTACCACCTCGTGGTGCCCATGCTGATCGCGCTCGGCGTCGCCGAGCTGGTGGTGGAGCCGTTCCTCGCCGAGCGGCTCATGACCGACAAGCTCGTCCGGCGAGGTTTCCGGGTGGAGTTCGACACCGAGACCGATGTCCTGCGCACCAGCGTCGCCGGCCAGGCCATGGATCCCCTCCCGCCGGGCCCGCTCGATCCGGGGCTCCCCCGCCTCGACCACCTCGCCTACCTGAGCGACGCCGCACCGCTGTTCCTGGCCGGTGCGGAGGAGGCGGTGGTCTACGACGGCGACCGGCCGGTGGGCATCGTCACCCGGGCGACCCTGGACGAGGCGCTGGCGCGGCGGCTGGCCGAGTCGGTGACCCAGCCCGGTGGCTGGTTCCGCTCCCGGCGGGTCCCGAGGATGGACGAGGCCCACCACAACGTGGTCCACGCCGAGCCCGAACCCGAGGACGGCCCGGCGTGACCGGCCGCACCACCGGACCACGGAGGTCGCCGGGCTCCCTGACGGACCAGGACTACCGGGACATCCTCGTCTTCCGGGACCAGCTCCGGCGGTTCCTCGCCTGGAGCGAGGACCAGGCCCGGTCGGCCGGGCTCACCCCGGCCCAGCACCAACTGCTCCTGGCCGTGCGGGGCCATCCCGGCCCGGAGCGGCCCACCATCGGCGACCTCGCCGACCACCTGCGGCTCCGCCACCACTCGGCCGTCGGCCTGGTGGACCGGGCCGAGGCCGCCGGCCTCGTCCGACGGGTCGCCGACCGGGACGACCGGCGGGTGGTGAGGATCGCCCTCCGCCCGGCGGGCGACGCGGCGCTCGCCCACCTCACCGCCCTGCACCTCACCGAGCTCGCCGTCC
>JBOGGH010000135.1:0-6708 GCA_050743905.1 Acidimicrobiales bacterium | reverse complement strand
GGCACCTACTTGCCCTCGAACCGCGCCGGCTCCCGGCGCGCCTTGGCGGCGTAGCCGGCCGGCATGTCGTCGGAGACGAACTCCACCGAGGCCGAGAGGGCCTCGAACTTCAGCGCCTCGGCCAGGCCCCGGTAGGCGAAGGCGTCCACCGTGCGCTTGATGGACTGCACGGCCAGCGGCGCGTTGGCGGCGATCTCCCTGGCCACCGCCATGGCCGCCGGCACCAGCTCGCCCGGCGCGGTGACCTGCTGGACCAGGTGCAGCCGCTCGGCGGTGGCGGCGTCGATCCGCCGGCCCGTGAGCGCCAGCAGCTTGGCCCAGCCGGCGCCCACCTCGTGGGCCAGCCGCAGGTCCCCGCCGGCGTCCACCGAGACCCCCACCGACGCCTCGGGCAGGGCGAACACGGCGTCGTCGGCGGCGATGCGCACGTCGCACATCAGCGCCAGCTCGAAGCCGAACCCCAGGCAGTAGCCGTGGACGGCGCAGACGATCGGCTGGGGCAGCTCCGAGAACACCCGGAACCGCTCGTGGACCCAGCGGATGCCCTCGTAGTAGTTGCGCGCCTTCTCGGCCGGCGAGCGGCCGGTCACCCGGTCCTCGGGCATGCCCAGGTCGATCCCGGCGCAGAAGGCCCGGCCCTCGCCCCGCACCACCAGGACGCGGATGCGGTCGTCGAAGCGGATCTGGTCGGCGCGGGCGCCGAGCTGCCGGGACGCCTCCCAGCTCCAGGCGTTCAGCTTCTCCGGCCGGTCGAGCACCAGCTCGCCCACGCCGTCGTCGTGCACCTCGAGCCGGAGCTGCCACTCGTCCTCGGCCACCACCGGCGACGTCCGAAACGGCACCCCGACCTCCCTCCCACGGCGCGCCGGCGGGCGGCGTGCGGACCGAGTATCGCGCGCCCCGTCCCGGCGGGCCTGCGCCGCCCGCCGAACGGAATTAGAATCTGTTCTCGTTTTGCTCGCCCCACGCGAGCCGGCCCCGAGGAGGTCCCCGTGCACAACGAGCTCTGCGAACGGCTGGGCATCGAGTTCCCCATCTTCGCCTTCACCCACTGCCGCGACGTGGTGGCCGCCGTCTCCAACGCCGGCGGCTTCGGCGTGCTGGGCGCCGTGGGGTTCAGCGCCGAGGAGCTCGAGACCGAGCTGGCCTGGTTGGACGAGCACGTGGGCGACCACCCCTACGGCGTGGACATCGTCATCCCCGGCAGGTACGAGGGCATGGGCGAGCTCGACCCCGAGAAGCTGGAGGCCGAGCTGAAGGCCATGGTGCCCCAGGGCCACCGCGACTTCGCCCGGAAGATCCTGGCCGACCACGGCGTGCCCGAGCTGCCCGGCGGGCCCAAGCGGGAGCTGCTCGGCTGGACGGCGGCCACCGCCGCCCCCCAGGTGGAGGTCACCCTCAAGCACGAGAAGGTCAAGATGCTGGCCAACGCCCTCGGCACCCCGCCGGACGACGTGATCGCCCAGGTGCACGAGCACGGCCTGCTCGTGGCCGCCCTGGCCGGCTCGGTCAAGCACGCCCGCCGGCACCAGGAGGCCGGGGTGGACGTGATCATCTGCCAGGGCTCGGAGGGCGGGGGGCACACCGGCGACGTGGGGAGCATCGTCCTGTGGCCGGAGGTCATCGACGCCGTGGCCCCCACCCCGGTGCTGGCGGCCGGGGGCATCGGCTCGGGCCGGCAGATGGCGGCGGCCATGGTCATGGGCGCGGCCGGGGTGTGGACCGGCACCCTGTGGCTCACCGTGGAGGAGGCCGACGTGCCCCCGGCCCAGATGGAGACCTACCTGGCCGCCGGCAGCCGGGACACCGTGCGGTCCCGCTCCTTCACCGGCAAGCCGGCCCGCATGCTGAAGAACGACTGGACCGAGGCCTGGGAGGACCCGGCCAACCCCAAGCCGCTCCCGATGCCGCTGCAGATGATGGTGGCCATCGAGGCGGTCTCCCGGGGCCACGCCTACCCGGTGCAGGCCAAGGACGTGAACTTCAACCCGGCCGGGCAGGTCATCGGGAGCGCCACCACGGTGCGGAAGGCCCGGGACGTGGTCCTCGGCATGGTGGAGGAGTACGTGGACGCCGTCCAGGGGCTCGACCTGGGCTGAGTCGATGACCGAGCTCCCGGTCGTCCCGGATGCGGGTGCGCCGCTGCCGGGGCCGTTCGGGGTCACGGTCCGCGTCCGGGAGGAGCACACCCACGGCGTCCTCTCGGTCATGGAGGAGACGCTGCCGGCGATCGCCACGTGCCGGAGTGGGAGCCCGTACCGCGCCGCACCAGGACTAGAAGCCGCGCAGAAGTAGGAGTACATAGCGCGCAGAAGTAGGAGTACCTGCTACTGTCGGGCAGTGGCCTACCTGACGCGCCTGGTCGATCCACTTATCGACACGCTGCTGGCTGCCCAGCCGGCCGTCCTGGTGGTCGGGCCCCGTGCAGCCGGCAAGACCACCACCGCGCTCCGCAGGGCCGCGACCGCGGTCCACCTGGACAGGGAGTCCGAAGCCGGAGCCTTCGCAGCCGACCCGGACGCTGCGCTCCGCGGCCTCCCCGAGCCTGTCCTCCTCGACGAGTGGCAGGAGGTCCCCGGGGTCCTCGGAGCGGTCAAGAGAGCTGTGGACGCCGACCCCCGTCCCGGTCGGTTCATCATCACCGGATCCGTGAGAGGCGACCTCACGGCCACGACGTGGCCCGGCACTGGGCGGCTCATCCGGGTGACCCTCCACGCGATGAGCATGCGCGAACAGCTCGGCCGGTTGGACGGTCCGAGGTTCTTCGATCGGGCAGTCGACGACGACGTGACTCACCACATCGGCGACCCGCCCGACTTGCGCGGGTACGTGGAGCTGGCGCTCCACGGCGGCTTCCCGGCAGTCATCGGTCAGCCCGAGGCCGTGCGCGAGCCGTGGCTGTCCAGCTACGTCGAACAAGTGATCACGCGCGACGCCGTTGCCCTGGCCGGCGTACGCGACCCCGCCCGGTTCCGCCGGTACCTCCAGGCCTACGCCCTCGCCTCGGCCGGGACCGCTGCCGAGCGCACCCTCCTCGACGCCTCCGGCCTCGACCGTAAGACGGCCAACGCCTACGAACGGCTCCTGGCCGACCTCTTCGTCGTAGAACCGGTTCCCGCGTGGACCTCGAACCGGCTCCAGCGCCTCGTGCACGCACCAAAGCGGTACCTTGTCGACCCATCCTTGTTGGGCGCGATCCTCCGAGCCGACGTCGACACGATGATGGCCGACGCCGATCTCCTCGACAGGCTGATCGATACGTTCACGGTGTCCCAGCTACGGGCCGAGTTGGAGACGACGCGGTCTCGGCCGGTCCTGTACCACGTCCGCGACCGTCAGGGCCGCCACGAGATCGACGTGCTCGGCGAGGTGCGCGGTGGCCGTGTGGTCGCATGCGAGATCAAGGCCACTGCATCCCCTCGACCAAGCGATGCTCGCCACCTTGCCTGGCTCCGGGATCGACTGGGGGATCGATTCCTCCGCGGCGTCGTCCTGCACACCGGGCCGTCGGTCTTCTCCCTCGACGACAAGATCCTCGCCGTGCCGATCGCCGCCCTCTGGACCTGAGCTCCGGCATGGGGAGGTGAGCGGTCGACGCCGTCCGGGGGCTCGACCTCGGCTGAGCGCTTCGCGGGCGAAGCCAGGCGACCCGCCCGCGCCGGGGCGGCCCCCACCTGCCCCGGCGATGCGCCGGAGGCCTACGAGCTGATCCCCACCACCGGCTCCACCAGCCGCAGGTTGCCGGCCGAGCCCTCGAACGCCGCGTTGCCGAAGGTGAAGACCCCGCCGTCGGCCGCCGCCAGCCAGTAGCCGCCGCCGTTGCCGGTCGGCGCCATGCCCACCACCGGCTTCACCAGCGGCAGGCTGCCGGCCGAGCCCTCGAAGGGCGCGTCGCCGAAGGTGAAGATCCCGCCGTCGGCGGCCACCAGCCAGTAGCCGCCGCCGTCGGGCGTGGCCGCGAGGCCCACCACCGGTGCCCGCAGCGGGAGGCTCCCGGCCGAACCGTCGAAGCTGGCGGCGCCGAAGGTGAAGATCCCGCCGTCGCCGGCCACCAGCCAGTAGCCCTGGCCGTCGGCCGTGGCCGCCATACCCACCACCGGCTTGTTCAGCGGCCGGCCGCCCATCGAGCCGAAGAACCCGGCGTTCCCGAAGCTGAAGATCCCGCCGTCGCTGGCCACCAGCCAGTAGCCCTGGCCTGTGGCGGTCGCCGCCATGCCCACGATCGGCTGGTTCAGGGGCTTGCCACCCATCGAGCCGTAGAAGTGGGCGCGCCCGAAGCTGAACACGCCGCCGTCGCTGGCCACCAGCCAGTAGCCCTGGCCTGTGGCGGTCGCCGCCATGCCCACGATCGGCTGGTTCAGGGGCTTGCCGCCCATCGAGCCGTAGAAGCCGGCCGAGCCGTAGTTGAAGATGCCCCCGTCGGCCGCGGCGAGCGTGTACCCGGCCGCCACCGGCGCGTTCACCACCGACACGGCGGCGGCGGACGACGACAGCGTGACCGGGCTGGCGCCGGTGACGTCCTCCAGCGCCGCCCCCACCCCCATGGTCCCGGTGGGCGCCGTCCCCGACAGCGCCAGTGTGCAGGCGAGCACCTTCGTGGTGCCCGATGTCAGCGGGACCGGTGCCGGGCTGCTGACCAGTGTGCCGCCCTTGGTGGCGGTGAAGGTGAGGGCCCCGGTGGCTGTGCAGGACACGGTGACCATGCTCGGGCTGAGGCCCGACAGGCCGGCCAGGGTGAGGACCACCGCCGCGCCCCCCGAGGGCCAGGAGTAGTCGGAGCCGTTGGCCACCGTCATGCCGAAGGCGGCGGTGGTGCCGACGGCGATCGACGTGGGGAAGGAGGGCACCGCGGTGCTGGTGAGGTTCACGGTGGGCGAGGCCACCAGCGAAGTGGCGGTGCTGGTACCGGCGCCCACCAGCGCGCCGTAGCTGGTGGAGCCCTCGCCGACCACCACCACCGGCGAGGTCGCGGCACCCGACGGGTTGCCCACGCCGGACACGGCCACGGTGAAGCCGGTCAGCGTGCCGGCGGCCTCGTCCGTCACGTCCAGCAGCGCCGCCGTCCCCGGCAGGCCCGAGGTGCCTGTGGCGTCGACGGCGACCGTGACGGTGCCGCACATGGCTGTGGTGGTGGGCGTGCCTGTGGCTGTGGTGGTGCATGTGGAGGCCACGTAGTCGGCGGCTGTCGCGGGGAACGTGGCACCGGCCACGTACAGCGAGACCACGCCCGTGCCACCTGTGCCTGTCACGTGGAGCGTCGAGAGCGTGTCCCTCCACGTGGCCCGCGGGTAGCCGAGGCTGTTGGGCGTCACGCTGCCCACCGCCACGCCGGTGGCCGCCAGCGTTGTGGTTGTGGGGGTGGTGGTGGTGCCGGTGGCCGTCACCACGCCGGGGGCCGCCTCCACCGCCACCGAGACCGGGGCCGGGCCGCTGCCCGAGAGCGTCACTGTCGTGAGGGTGACGGTGAGCGTCTCACCGGAGGCGAAGGTGCCCGAGAACGAGGTGGAAGCGAACAGGTTGAGGACGATCGAGGACTGGCCGGACTGGGTGGGCTTGATGCTGCCTGTGCTGTCCCACACGCTGGCGGACGGGCTCGGCGCACCGGTGCAGGACGGGGAACAGCTCACGGCGAACGACCTGCTCGGGTCCGTGGTGGGGCCGAATTCCGCCCCGGGGACCGCCACCGCCAGGAGCCCCGGCGTGGTGACGTTCTGGTTGAGCGTGAAGGCGAGCGTGTAGGACGACCCTGTCCTGGCCAGCGAGACCCCGCTCAGCGAGGACGATGTGGCCGCCGACGCCGGCCCGCCCGCCGCCACGGCCACCGCCGCCACCAGGACCACGGCGGCCATCCCAGGACCCCACCGGTACACCCGCTTCGACATGGCTGGCCTCCTGGCAGCTCGAGGGCTCGACCTCGCGAAGATACCCGCAGGGTCGTGCAGCCCACCACGCGGCCCTAACCTCGGGCTCGGGACGACGGGAGGAGGCGGCGATGGACCTGTACGAGGCGCTGTACACCACCCGGGCCATGCGCAGGGTCCGCCCCGACCCCGTCCCGGTGGACGCCCAGGCCCGCATCCTCGACGCCGCCGTGCGGGCGCCCAGCGGGGGCAACCAGCAGGGCTGGCGGTTCCTCCTCGTGGACGACCCTGCCGTCAAGGCGCGCCTCGGCCCCCTCTACCGGGACTCGGTGGCCCAACTGTGGGCCACGATCTACGCGGGCCAGGTCGCCGCGGCCGCCGAGCGACCGGACGATCCCGAGTCGACCCGGTTCCTCGCCGTGCAGCGCTCGGCCCAGTGGCTGGCCGACCACTTCGAGCAGGTGCCACTGTTCCTCTTCCCGTTCGCCCTGCACGACCCGACCGGCGGGTCCATCTACCCCGCCGTCTGGAGCGCCATGCTGGCCGCACGGGCCGAGGGGATCGGGAGCTGCCTCACGGTGGTGCTCGGGGTGTTCCACCTCCACGAGACCCTGGAGATCCTCGGTGTCCCCGGCGACGAGGGGTGGGTGCTCACCGGGTGCGTCAGCTTCGGGTACCCCACCGGCCGCTGGGACGTCGCCCCCCGCCGGCCGGCGCACGAGGTCACGTACCGCAACCGCTGGGGCGGCACCCCGGGGCTCGAGATCCCCGAGCCCCTCTGGCCCGGCCGGTGAACCTCCGGCGCGCACCCGCCGGCCCGGGTGGCCCGGGTGGGCCGGGTGGGCCG
>JBOGGH010000134.1:0-6764 GCA_050743905.1 Acidimicrobiales bacterium | reverse complement strand
ACCGCCTCCAGCGCGGCCCGGTGGGCGGCCGGCACCTCGGCGCGCAGCTCGGGCAGGAGGACGGCGCCGGTCCGCTCGTCCTCCACCCGGGAGAGGAGCTGGCGGAGGATCCGGAACGACGACGGCACCACGCCTCCGGCCAGGCCGCTGTGGACGCCCTCGGTCAGCACGTCCACCCGCACCGTCAGCACCAGGTTGCCGCGGAGAGAGGAGGTGCACCACAGGCGGTCGTAGGTGAGGCAGCCCGAGTCCAGGCCCACCACGAGGTCGGGACGGCCCAGCCGCCCGGCGAGGGCGTCCAGGTGCTCCGGGAGATCCGAGCTCCCGCTCTCCTCGCTGGCCTCGATGAGGACGGTGACGCGCGGCCGGGGGGCGCCCTGGGACGCCAGGGCCTCCAGCGCGGCCATGGCGGCGAAGACCGCGTAGCCGTCGTCGCCGGTGCCGCGCCCGTACAGCCGGTCGCCGTCGCGGACGGGCTCGTACGGACCGAGCCCGTCGTGCCAGGTGCCCTGCGGCGGCTGCTTGTCCATGTGGCCGTAGACCAGCACGGAGCCGGGGGCGGTGCCCTCGGCCTCCACGAGCAGGACCGGGGTGAGCCCGGGCCGCTCCACGATCTCGACCGCGCTCCCGGGCACGGGACGGTCGGCGCACCAGGCCGCCAGCAGCCCGGCGGCCCGCGCCATGTGCCCGGCGGGCTCCCAGTCGGGGTCGAAGGCCGGCGAGAGGCACGGGATCCGCGTGTAGTCGGCCAGCGCGGGGAGGGCGGCCTCCTCCCAGATCCGGTCCACGAGGCCACGGTCCACGAGATGGGGCTGCACGGCGCAGACCCTATCCAGCACCGCCCGCCGGCGGCCGGGCGGGCGCCAGCCGGTAGACGGCCATCGGGGCGGCGAGCGGCTCGGACGCCACCGTGCGCACCCCCAGGAGGCGGAAGCCGTTCTTCTCCAGGACGCGGCAGGACGCGACGTTCGCCGCCTCCGGGTCGGCCACCACGCCCACCGGCCCGAGGTCGCCCCGGGCCGCGGCCACGGCGGCCGCCACCAGCGCGGTGCCGAGCCCGCGGCCCACGAGGGTCGGGTCGCCGATGGCGTAGTCGATCCCGGCGTCGCCGGGTCTGGCGCCCACGCCCCGCTCGTGGTCCGGGTAGTCGTGGCACCGGTACCACTGGCACCAGCCCACCGCCCGCCCGCCGGCGAGCGCCACCGCCGAATGGGTAGGGTCCTCGCCGGACACGCAGCGCCGGAGCGCCTCCACCTCGCGGTCCACGGTGCTCCCGGCCAGGAACCACCTCGCCACGTGCGGTTCGGCCAGCCAGGCCCGGACGACCGCGAGGTCGGCCTCCCGCATGGCCCGCAGCTCCACCATCCCCCGAGTCTGGCCCGAGCGGCCGGGGCCAGTTCGACGCGACCGGGGCGTGGAGGTGCGGCGCCGGCGACCGTCTGGGGAAGCGATCCGGGCGGCGGGGCGTTGGACGGCGCGTGCCGCTCCCGCCGCTCCCGTCACTGTCGGTGCTCGACCTGGCCACCGTGGCCGAGGGATCCACGCCGGCGCGGGCGCTGGCGGAGACCACCGAGCTGGCCCGCGCCGTCGAGGATCTCGGCTACCGCCGCCTCTGGGTGGCCGAGCACCACGGGATGCCGGCCGTGGCCAGCTCGGCACCGGCCGTCCTGGTGGCCCACCTGGCGGCGGCCACCCGCACCATCCGCGTGGGGTCGGGCGGGGTGATGCTGCCCAACCACGCACCCCTGGTGGTGGCCGAGCAGTTCGGCACGCTGGAGGCGCTGCACCCGGGGCGGGTGGACCTCGGGATCGGGCGGGCGCCGGGGACGGACCAGGTCACGGCGCGTGCGCTGCGGCGCACCGGGGACCTCGGCGCCGAGCGCTTCCCGGACGACCTGGTGGAGCTCCTGGGCTACTTCTCCGGGCCGCTCGGGCACCCCCGCGCGGTCCCCGGCCACGGCTACCGGCCGGAGATCTGGCTGCTGGGATCGAGCGTCTTCAGCGCCCGGCTGGCCGGCCTGCTCGGCCTGCCGTTCTCCTTCGCCCACCACTTCAGCCCGCAGTTCACCGAGCCGGCGCTGGCCGAGTACCGGGCCTCGTTCCGCCCCACCGGCACGCTCGCCGAACCGCACGCCATGGTGGCGGTGGCCGTGGTGTGCGCGCCCACCACGGACGAAGCCCGCTGGACGGCCGGGCCGAGCGCGCTGTCGGCCCTGCACCTCCGGACCAACCGCCTCGGCCCGCTGCCCAGCCCCGAGACCGCCGCCGCCTACCGCTACACGGACGCCGAACGCGAGCTGGTGGCCTCGGTCACCGCCACGCACGTGGTGGGCGACCCGGCGACCGTGCGGTCCGGGCTCGCCGAGCTGGCCGGCCGGACCGGCGCCGACGAGCTCATGGTCACCACCCGGGTGCACGGCCAGGCCGACCGGCTGCGCTCCTTCGAGCTGGTGGCCGGCGCCTGGGCGGAGGCTGCCGCGGCCTGATCCCGGTCCGGTCCCAGATGTACGTCATATGGCGTACAATAGGCGCGTGGCACCCAAGACGGAACGCCTGAGCCTCCGGCTGACCCCCGAGCAGGACGCCGTCCTCCGGCAGGCGGCGGACGCGCGCGGCGAGTCGGCTACTGACTTCGTGGTGCGCCACGCTGTCGAGGCAGCCGAGATGGCGCTCGCCGACCGGCGGGTCTTCGTTGCCGACCAACCGGCGTGGGACCGGCTGCAGGAGCTGCTCTCACGGGCGTCGACGCTCCCACCGGCGATGGCCGAGCTGCTGTCCACCGCGTCGGTTCTCGATCGTCCCGCCTAGTGGCCTACGCCGGCCCGGTGCTCTTGGCCGGGCACCACGTGCTGGACGGGTTCGAGTGCGGAAAGCCGGCGCTCGACGAGTGGCTGCGGCGTCGAGCCGCCGCCAACCAGGCGATGGGCTCGACTAGGACGTGGGTGGCCGTAGAGGACGGGACCGCGAACGTCGTGGCGTACTACGCGTCCTCCACTGCGTCCGTCCTCCGTCCGTCCGCACCGACCCGGATCCGACGGAACCAGCCGGAGCAGATCCCGGCCGTCCTCTTGGCTCGCCTGGCAGTGAGCCGGCACCACGCGGGCCAGGGCCTCGGTGCCGCCCTCCTCAAGCATGCCGTCCTGAAGGCACTCGAGGTCGCCGACCTGGTGGGCGTGCGGGTGCTCCTGGTCCATGCCAAGGACGAGGAGGCGCAGAGCTTCTACCGGCACTACGGGTTCGTGGCGTCGCCGCTGGATCTTCTCGTCCTCATGATGCTCCTGCCCGACCTGTCCTGACTGGCGGCGGCGGGCCTCCGGGCGGCGCCGGCGCAGGGGAACGAGGTTTTCCAGGTCATCCCGCCTCTGCATCGGCCGTTGTCCTACGATCGCCCCGGCGGCGACGGCCGTCGCCGGAGACCACGGGAGGGGGGCCCACCATGAGCCTTCGCGCACTGTCGGCGAGAGCGGTCGAGCGGGACGCGCCGAGCGTCCTGCCGCCGGGAGCAGCGGCCGCACCACCACCGGCGGGGGCAGCGGCCGCACCACCGGCACCCGCGGCCGGCGGCATCGTGTTCCGCAGGACCCCGGTGGTGGCGCAGGCCGTAGCCACGCTGACCACCTCGCCTACAGGCGTGACCGGCGCCCGCGCCACCGTGCAGACCGGGACGTCGGGGATCAGCGCCGCCGTCGGCGTGCTGACGGACGCCATCCCCACCGAGGTCCTGGCGCCCTACACCGTGCTGGTGGCCATCTTCACCGCCAACGCCAGCACCACGGACACGTACACCGCCCTGCGGTGGTGGACCTTTGGCGTGGCCGTGGCCCTCGTCTCGGTGTACCTGGTGGTGACGTTCGCGTTCACCACCGGCCGGGGGAACGGTCGGGCGATCCCCTTTGCCGAGATGCTGGCCGGGACCGCCGCACTGGCCGCCTGGGGGCTCGCCATGCCCGGGTCGCCGCTCAAGATCTCGCTCACCGGGAAGGAGTTCACCATCGCCACGGCGATGGTGGCCGTAGGCGGGGCGTTCGTGATCACCCTCCTCTCGCCGGTGCTCTCGAAGAAGTCCTCGAAGGCGCCGGCCACATAGCGGCCACCGCGGGCAGCACAGCGGACCGCGAACGGCGGACCGCGGGCAGCGGGCGCCGGGGTCAACTCGCCTGGCTGACCGAGCTCATGTTGAAGTCGGGGACGCGCAGCGGCGGCATGCAGGTTCGGTTGACCCACTCCCCGAACTCGCGGCCGAGGGTGCGCTCGGCGGCGCCGGCCTCGGCGGCCCGCGCGAGCAGGTCGACCGGGCTCTCGTTGAAGCGGAAGTTGTTGGCCGCCCCCACCACCCGGCCGTCCTCCACCACGTAGACGCCGTCGCGGGTGAGGCCGGTGAGCAGCAGGGTGGCGGGGTCTACCTCCCGGATGTACCAGAGGCACGTGAGGAGGAGGCCCCGCTCGGTGCGGGCCACCAGATCCTCGGTCGTGCCGGTGGCGCCGGGGAGGCCGAGCAGGAGGTTGTCCACCGGGGGCGTGGCGGGCACGCCGCTCAGCGCCGCGCCGGCCCGGTGGTACCGGAGGCGGTGCAGCCGGCCGCCCCGGACCCAGTCGACCCTCTCCACCGCCATCCCGTTGTCGAACACCGAGACGTCGGGGGAGGAGGTGGCGGCGGCGAGAAACGGGATGCACGCCACCCCGGGCGCCGCCGGGTCGCTCCACAGGTCGAAGGGGAGCGTGGCCAGCGTCTCGCCCAGGCGCGTGCCGCCGCCGGGCGCCGAGAAGACGGTCCTGCCCTCCTCGGCCTCCCGCCCGCCGGCCGCGTCGGCCAGGCCCACCATGAGGTCGGCCACCGCCGCCGGCGGCAGCACCACCTCGTAGCGCCCGGCCGGGAGGTCCACCCGGCGCGCCGCCCAGCCCAGCCCGCGGACGACCCGCTCCTCGAGCCCGTCCAGCGCGTCCTCGGCGAACGTCGGGCCGCCGGTCCCGGCCCACGAGGACCGCGTGCCGTCCCCGCTCCGGCCCACCAGGTGGAGCGCGCCGGTGGGCTGGACGTGGCGCCGGCGGAGCCCCGTGCTGGTCCCGAGGTAGGTGGTGGCCACCCGGTGCTCGGCGAAGCCCGAGAGCACGCGGTCGGCGTCCCGGGCGCGGCCGAAGGCGCCGCCGAGCGCGGCGAGCACCCCGGCCAGCGCCGAGAGGTCGGTGCGGCCCGGCGGCCGGCCGAAGCCCGGCTCCTCGCTGCCGGCCACCAGCGGCGCCGCGTCCTCGGCCGGCGACCCGGCCCGGGCGTCCTCGCCCGCCGCGGCCACGAGCGCGACCACGTCCACCTCGCCGCCCCGGCGCGCCACCCCGGGGGCCACGCCCCCGGCCACCTCGGCCAGGCGGACCACCGTCACCCGCCGGTCGAGCCGGACGCCGTTGGTGGTGGTGGTGTTGTTGGCGAAGCGGACCTCGGCTTCGTTGGCCTCCTCCACGAGCACCACGCAGCCGTCGCCGCCGGCCGCCGCCAGCGCCTCGTCCACCACCTCGGGCGCCGGCCTCACCGGCCCGACTCCGCGCGGGCGTTGAGCACCCGGACGCCGCGGAAGAGCGCCGCCGGGCACCCGTGGCTCACCGGGGCCACCTGGCCGGGCTGGCCCTTGCCGCAGTTGAAGGCGCCGCCGAGCAGGTAGGTGGAGCGGCCGCCCACCGCCTCCATCGACCCCCAGAAGTCGGTGGTCGTGGCCTGGTAGGCCACGTCACGGAGCTGGCCGGCGAGCCGGCCGTCCCGGACGGCGTAGAACCGCTGGCCGGTGAACTGGAAGTTGTACCGCTGCATGTCGATGGACCAGCTCTTGTCGCCCACCACGTAGATGCCGCGCTCCACGCCGGCCACCAGCTCGTCCACGGTGGGCCCGTGGGCGTCCGCCGGCTCGAGCGAGACGTTGGCCATCCGCTGGATGGGCACGTGCAGGGGCGAGTCGGCGAAGGCGCAGCCGTTGGACCGCTCTGCGCCCACGGCCCCGGCGATGGCCCGGTCGAGCTGGTAGCCCACGAGCACGCCGTCCCGCACGAGGTCGAAGGACTGGGCGGCCACGCCCTCGTCGTCGAGGGCCACGGTGGCCAGGCCGTGCTCCACCGTGCGGTCCCCGGTGACGTGCATCACCGGCGACCCGTACCGCAGGCTGCCGAGGCCGTCCGGGGTGGCGAACGAGGTGCCGGCGTAGGCCGCCTCGTAGCCCATGGCCCGGTCGAGCTCGGTGGCGTGGCCGATGGACTCGTGGATGGTCAGCCAGAGGTTGGTGGGGTCGATCACCAGGTCGTAGCGGCCGGGCTCCACCGAGGGGGCGGCGAGCTTCTCGGCCAGCAGCCCGGGCATGGCCGCCAGCTCGGCGTCCCAGTCCCACCCCTCGCCCTCGAGGTACTCCCAGCCCCGCCCGGCCGGCGGCGCCACCGTGCGCAGCTCCTCGAAGCCGCCGCCCTCCTCCAGGGCCAGCGCCTCCACCTGCGGGTGCACCCGGACCCGCCGTTGGGTGGCGGTGGTGCCGGCCAGGTCGCCGTAGTGCTTCTCCTCGGACACCGCCAGGAGGTGCGCGGTCACGTGGTCCACGTGCGCCGACGCCAGCAGGCGCCCGCTCCACTCCTCCAACAGGGCCACCTTCCGGGCGAGGGGCACGGCGACCGGGTCCGTCCGGTGCGGCGCCGTCCACGTGACCTGGCCGTGGCCCGGCTCGGGGGCCAGCTCCACCCGTCCGCCGCCGGCCAGGGCGGTGGTGCGCGCCGCCTCGGCCGCCTGCCCGGCC
>JBOGGH010000133.1:0-6766 GCA_050743905.1 Acidimicrobiales bacterium | reverse complement strand
CCGGGGTGCCGGCGCGTGCGCGCCGCTGCGCAGGTTCCGGGCGGCGTCGATCAGGTCGCCCAGGACGGCGCTGGCCGTGGGCGGCCCGCCAGCGCCGCGGCCGTAGAGCATGAGCTCGCCGGCGCCCTCGCCCTCCACGAAGACCGCGTTGAAGGCACCCCTCACCGAGGCCAGCGGGTGGGAGCGGGGCACCATGGCCGGGTGCACGCGGACCGACACGTCCGGGCCGCCGTCGACCAGCTCGGCCACCGCCAGCAGCTTGACCACGTAGCCCAGGCGGTCGGCGAACGCCACGTCCACCGCCCGCACCCCGCTGATGCCCTCGCGGTGGACGTCCGACCCCACGAGGTCGCTGCCGAACGCCAGCCCGGCGAGGATGGCCGCCTTGGCCGCCGCGTCGTGGCCCTCGACGTCGGCGGTGGGATCGCGCTCGGCCAGGCCGAGCCGCTGCGCCTCGGCCAGCGCGTCGGCATAGTCCATGCCGTCCTCGCCCATCCGCGTGAGGATGAAGTTGGTGGTGCCGTTGACGATGCCCATCACCCGGACCACGCGCTCCCCGGCCAGGGACTCGCGCAGCGGGCGGATGACGGGGATGGCGCCGGCCACCGAGGCCTCGTAGAGGAGGTCCACGCCGTGGGCGGCGGCCAGGCCGGCCAGCTCGGCGCCGGCCTCGGCCAGCAGCGCCTTGTTCGCCGTGACCACGGGCCGGCCGGCGCGCAGCGCCGCCTCCACCAGCGTCCGGGCGGGGTCCACCCCGCCGATCAGCTCCACCACCACGTCCACCCCGGGCCGCTCGACCAGCTCCTTCGGGTCGTCCGTGAGGAGGCCGGCCGGCACCGGGGCCGGGCGGGGCCGGGCGAGGTCGAGCACGGCCACGCCGACGAGCTCGAAGTGGATCCCGGACCGCCGGGCGATGGCCGGGGCCTGGGTGAGGAGCAGCTCGGCCAGCGCCCCGCCCACGTTGCCGCAGCCGAGGACGGCCACCCGCACGGGAGCTGCGTCCGGGGCGCCGTCCACCATCCGCCCACGGTACCGCCTGCGCCGGGGGGCGGCCGCTGGGCCCGGCGACGGAAACTGCTACGATTGCTACATGGGCGGGCACACCACCGGGCGCCTCGGCCCGAGCGAGACCATCACCCACCGGGAGCTCCGGAACTACAGCTCGGAGGTGCTCCGGCGGGTGCGGGCCGGCGAGGTGATCGAGGTCACGAACCACGGCGAGGTGGCGGCGGTGCTCGTCCCTCCGTCGCGCACCCCCTACGAGCGCCTCGTGGCCGCGGGCAAGGTGCGGGAGCCGGCCTCCGACCGGTCCGTGGACCTGCGCCGGCTCCCCAGGGTGCGGGCGGGCGCCACCACGCAGGAGATCCTCGACGACCTCCGTGGGAGCAGTTGATCCTCTACCTGGACACGTCGGCCGCCGTGAAGCTGCTCGTGGACGAGCGGGGGTCGGCGGCGCTGGCCGACCGCCTGGAGGCCGGCCGGCGGTCGGGCGACGACGTCCTCGTCTCCTCCCTCCTCCTGCACACCGAGCTCCACTGCGCGTCCAACCGCCGTCCGGAGGATCTGCCCCGGGACGCGGTGGCGGCGGTCCTCTCGACCGTCGCCCTGGTGGACGTGGAGCGCGGCGACCTCACCACGGCACCGCTCCTCCCCGGCCGGCTGCGCTCGGCCGACGCCGTCCACCTCGCCACCGCGCTCCGGGTGGGCGCCCAGGCCATGGCGGTCTACGACGGCCAGCTCCGGTCTGCCGTCGAGGTGGCCGGGATAGGGATCCTCGACCCCGCGTAGCCGGGGCGCCGCCTCACCTCGCCCGGCCTGCCCCGGCCCGGCCCGGCCCGGCCCGGGCTCAGGCATCCAGGCGGAGGAGGTCGTCAAGGGTCTCGCCGCGGACCACCACCCGGCACCGGCCCCCGGCCACGAACAGCACCGGCGGGCGCGGGACCTTGTTGTAGTTGGAGGCCATCGAGTAGCCGTAGGCGCCGGTCACCGGCGTGGCCAGCACGTCGCCCACGCGGAGGTCGGCGGGGAGGCGGGCGTCCGCCACCACCACGTCCCCGCTCTCGCAGTGCTTCCCCACCACGCGGGCGGCCCGCGGCCGGGGCGCGTCCGCCTCGCGGGGCAGGAACGCCTCGTAGCCGCTCCCGTAGAGCACCGGGCGGGGGTTGTCGCTCATGCCGCCGTCCACCGCCACGTAGGTGCGGATCCCCGGGAGGTCCTTGACGGTGCCCACCCGGTAGAGGGTGATGCCCGCCGTGGCGGCGATCGACCGGCCCGGCTCGGCGGTGATCCGCGTGGCCGGGTCGATGCCGGCCGCCGCGGACGCCTCCCGGGCGGCGGCGGCCCACTCGGCCTGGCCGGGCGCCCGCTCGCCGTTGACGTAGGCCACGCCCAGGCCGCCGCCCACCACCAGCTCGGGCAGGCCCAGGGGGGCGAAGAAGCGGCCGAGGATCTCCGCCGCCTGCTCGAAGTGGCCGACGTCGAACACCTGGCTCCCGATGTGGGCGTGCACCCCCACCAGTTCCACACCGGGCAGCAGCTCCAGGGCGGCCACCGCCTCCTCGGCGGCGCCCGAGGCCACCGAGAAGCCGAACTTCGTGTCCTCCTGGCCGGTGCGGACGAACTCGTGGGTGTGCACCTCGACGCCGGGGGTCACCCGCACGAGCACCCGCGGGCGCGAGGGCGGGCCAGCGGGCCCGACCGCGGCGTCGCCGCCCGCGACGCCGCCATCCGTGAGGCGGCCCAGGAGGGCGATCTCGTCGAACGAGTCGACCACGATCCGGCCCACGCCCACGGCGAGGGCCTGCGACAGCTCGGCCTCCGCCTTGTTGTTGCCGTGCAGCACCAGCCGCTCCGCCGGCACCCCGGCGGCCAGCGCCACGTGGAGCTCGCCTCCGGTAGCCACGTCCAGGCACATCCCCTCCTCGTGGGCCAGCCGGGCCATGGTCCGGCACAGGAAGGCCTTGGTGGCGTAGGCCACGCCGTCGCCCCAGGCCGCCACCGCCTCCCGGCAGCGGGCCCGCAGGTGGGCCTCGTCGTAGACGAAGAGCGGGGTGCCGTGCTCCTCGGCCAGGTGAAGCAGGTCGAGCCCGCCCACGTGGAGGTGGCCGTCCGCCGTGACCTCGGCGGTGTCCGGGAGCAGGTGGCGCTCGGGCGGGTCGGTGGCAGCGGCCATGGGGTGCAGGATACGGCCGGGGGCCGGGGGCCCGGCGACTACGATCGACCTCTGCACCAGCCCCAGTAGCTCAGCGGATAGAGCACCGGCCTCCGGAGCCGGGTGCGCAGGTTCGAGTCCTGCCTGGGGCGCCATCGTGATGTCGAGAGACATCGGCAACACCCTGAACCCTCATTCGGCCGGACGGGGGTGCTGTCGGGGCCGGGCCGAGCACCCGTCGGCTGGGAGTCGCGCGCTCGACGCCGCGGGTCACCAAAGTACGGTGCCCGCGGATCCGGGGCCTGGCACGTGGGTCCAACGAACCGGCCGCGGCCGCGGCCTACGCTCCCTCCGTGCCGTTCGAACCTGAGGAGGTGGCCTGCCTGAGTGAACTGGAAGGAGAGCTGCGGCGGGTTGAGGAGTGGCCCATGGGCTCGCCACTCGCCTTCGTCATCCATCTCGCTCCCCGCACGCGGGGCAAGCTCGGCGAGCACCTTGTGGCAAAGGTCGCAGCGAATCTCGGGGTACGAACCGCACCGTCAGGGAGTGCCGACTTCGACCTGCAAGTGCTTCGGCGTTCCGGTCCAACGAGAGTCGAGGTGAAGTTCTCGACGGAAGAGCGACCGCGGTTCCAGCAGGTCAGGGACCCTCGGAGGGACGGCGCCTCAAAATACGACACCCTGCTGTGCGCGTCGGGTCGCCCCGAAGACCTGGTCTACTGGGTCATCGAGTCGGACGAGGTAGCGGCGCTGATCGACTCGGGCGCGATCACCGTGCAGCACCAGGACAGTCGGACGCACTGGTTCTATCCCCTGCGGTCCGGTACGGACGCGTTCTCCCCGTACCGCTGTGACTTTCACCGGCTGAAGGAGTGGCTTCGATCGGACGGGGCCCCTACCTTCCGCTGATCAGAAGAGAACGGCCGGGAGCTCCTCGGGACACGGAAGAGGCTCCCCCTGGTCTCCGACATATCTAACCCTCGTCCGACCGAGTCGACGCTGCATGACCTCCAACGCTTCGGGGTTGTCATCGACCAGGACGTACCGCCTCCCGAGCTCCCGAGCAACCGCCCCAGTCGTGCCGCTGCCCGCGAAGAAGTCCAGCACGCGGGCGCCGGGGGCGGACGAAGCCTGCACCGCCCTACGCAAGATCCCTTCGGGCTTCTGGTTCGGGTAGCCGGTCTTCTCCTTACCGTTGGTCGGGACGATCGTGTGCCACCACACGTCGGTCGGCACCTTGCCGCGTGCCGCCTTCTCAGCCGTGACGAGCCCCGGCGCCATGTACGGGATCCTGTCCACGGCGTCCTGATCGAAGTAGTGATGCCCCGCCTCGCGCACATAGACCAGGATCGTGTCGTGCTTGGCCGGCCAGCGGTTCCTCGGCCGACCTCCGTAGTCGTAAGCCCAGATCACTTCGTTGAGGAAGCATTCCCGTCCGAAAACCTCGTCAAGGAGCACCTTGCAGTAGTGGGCCTCGCGGTAGTCGATGTGGAAGTAGAGCGTCCCGTCGTCGGCCAAGAGCCTTCGGGCCTCTTCGAGCCTTGGGCCGATGAACCCCAGATAGTCGTCGAACTCGTCCCCGTACGACTTCCGGCCGGCCTCGACCGTGGCATAGGTCTTCCCCCCGAACCCGACGCGGTCCCCGCTGGTGGAGCGGCTGGTGCGCAGCGTCAGGCGTTGCTGGGTCTTACCCGTGTTGAACGGTGGGTCGATGTAGATGAGTTGGAACGCTTGGTCCGGCAGCTTCGGGAGCACGTCCGCGTTGTCACCGAAGATGACGTAGTCGGTGTCCTGGCTCTCAAGGTCGAGCATGGAAAGCCTCCAGATCGCGTCTACGCAGCGGACGTTACCTCCGGGATGTGACGACACCGGGGATGACTGGGCTTCCGGTCCCCTCGGCGAACAGCACGCAGACCCAGCGCGCCGTCATTCGTCCGCGAGCCTGCTCAAAAGGGCGCAGCCTGCTGAGTCGGGGGAGGTCATCTCGCGATCGGCGCCGGCAGAACGAACGCTTGGCGTCGGCGCTGACCCCCGACCACTTGGCAGTCGGGGCGGTGGCCGTTGCCCCAGGTTCGGCCGACGTGTGGAAAGAGCGGGCAACGGAGGCAGGCCCGGAGGGACGACCGATCTGTACGGGCCTCGGATGCACGTCGCACCACGGCTCCCCGCTCCGGGGGAGCGCCCGTCACGACCCTGTGGCGCCCGCCGGGAACTGCACCTGGCGCGCCTGGGCGACGAGGGCTGACCGTGTGGCCGCCAGGACGTAGCCGCCGGCGATCGCCCGACCCAGGCTGGCGCGGTACCGCGCCAGGTAGCCGGCCTGGGAGTGGTACAGGCTCACGAGCTGCTGCTGGGTGAATGCCGTGGTGGAGCCGAAGAGGGCGCAGAGGGCGCTAGCGCCAGCCGGCGCGGCGCCGCTGAGCGTGGAGACCGGTACGTCAACGGCGGGCGTCCGCACCCCGCCGAGCACGTTGCCGTAGCGGTCGAGGGCGAGGGTCGCCGGGTGCCGGCTGCTGAGGCGGAAGCGAGGTGGCGACGGCGGGGGCGTGCCGTGGACCACCCACCGCGTGAAGGCGGCGAAGGCCGCCTGGGCGACCTCGTGCTGGGGGCCGCTGTTGACCGAGGTGGTGCAGCCGAGGAGGCTGGCCGCCGCGCCCACGAGGAAGGCGTCCGCGTGCGAGGTGCCCGCCACCTCCCAGGTCCGGACGCGCGGCGTGTCGGGCTGCTGCGCCGAGGCGTAGCCCAGCTCGATCACGTCCGTCTGCGTCTCGAACATGAACACCGGCACGTGCAGGTCGGTCCGGATGCGGAGGCCGCCCTTCAACGACCCGGACACCACCGAGGCGCCGTTGAGGGGGGCACCGCCACCGCCACGACTGTGGATGAAGATGCCGTCGAACGCGTGCGTGACGGGCTGGAGGGCGTCGGCGAACGTGGTGAGGTAGAAGGCCGACTGGGACTCGCCCACGGCCACCACGTGGCGCGGGCGCAACGGGCCGAGCGCCCGCCGCCCGCCGGCGGTCCGCAGCCCGAGGCCGATCTGGGCGAACATGTCGAGGGCGTACCGGTCCCCGGGGTGGTGGAGCGTCCCGTAGCGGGCCGGGTCCTCGTGCACCAGCCCCGCGCCGGCCGAGCCGATCGAGCCGAGGATCGGCGTCCCGCCGTCCACCCCGAGCTGCTGCACGGTCACGCCCACGTAGGCGTCGCCCGCCCGCATCAGGTACGGGTTCAGGAAGTCCCAGTCCGGCGACGACTCCCCGGCGGACTCGTTGAGCCACTCCACCACCACCGTGCCGCTGAAGCGGGCGGGGTTAGCCGGGCGTCGCACGAGGATCCGGGTGCGGTAGGTGGCCGCCGTGGTCGGGCTGACCGTCCACCGGCCGTCCGACGGCGCCGCGTCGGCGCGGAAGGCGTGGGCGGTGCCGGCGGCGAAGAGCTCGTGCTGCACGTAGCCGTGCGCCCCGAGGTCGAGCGGCTGGGCCGAGAGCGGCTCGGCCACGGTGCCGGTGTCGGGCGGTGTCGAGAACGTGGCCACCCGGGCGAAGACGCCGTGCGCCGCGCCCCGGCCGCCCCCGGCCGGCGGCGACGCCGCGGCCACGCCGGCGCCTGCGAGGAC
>JBOGGH010000132.1:0-6791 GCA_050743905.1 Acidimicrobiales bacterium | reverse complement strand
GTGCAGGCGGTGAGGACGGTGGGACGGAGGTCGCCGTCGCCCCGGCCGGTGGGGACGCCGCGTCGGAGGGCGAGGCGCCGTGAAGGTCGTCCTGCGGAGCGACGTGGACGGCGTGGGCCGCCGTGGCGACGTGGTGGACGTGGCCGGCGGGTTCGCCCGGAACTTCCTCCTGCCCCAGGGACGGGCGATGCTCGCCACCGACGGCGTGGCGTCCCAGGCGGCGGCCATGCGCCGCGGCCGTGACCTGCGGGAGGCGCGTGACCGGAGCGCGGCGGAGACCCAGGCCCAGATCCTCGCCGGCGCGGTGCTGCGGGTGGAGGCCCGTGCCGGGTCGGCGGGCCGGCTGTTCGGCTCGGTGGGCGCCGGCGACGTGGCCGAGGCGGCGAAGGCGCAGAAGGGCGTGGAGCTGGACCGGCGGCACGTGGGGCTGGACGAGCCGATCAAGGCGCTGGGCAGCTACGAGGTGCCGGTGCACCTCTTCACGGACGTGACCACCGTGGTGACCGTGGAGGTGGTGGCGGCGGGCTGACCCGCCCACGCCCGGGGTGGGTGTCACACCCCCCGCACATCATGGGGGCGTGGCCCGCCTCCCTCCGGCCCGTCCGGCCCGTCCGGCCCGTCCGGCCCGCCTCGCGCGCACCTCCCGCCTGCTGTGGAAACCGCGACTGGTTGTCCACAGCGTCGTTCACAGGTGCGACCAGGGAATTCGTTCTCTGAATCCCCAGGTTGCGCCCCTTCCGTTCCCCAGGCCGCGTCCCTCAAGGTAGCTGGACCATGGTGCAGGCCTTCGACGACGCCCCGCCCCGCCGGCTCCGCCCCGCTTCGGCCGCCGGCCCGCGCGTCCCCCCCAACAACCTGGAGGCCGAGGAGTCCCTGCTGGGCTCCATGCTGCTCTCGAGCGACGCCACGGCCGCGGCGCTCGAGATCTGCACGGCCGAGGACTTCTACAAGCCGGCCCACGGGCACATCTACGGCGCCGTGGTGGCCCTCTACGAGCGCGGGGAGCCGGTGGACGCGGTGACCGTGGCCGACGAGCTGCGACGCAGGGGGCTGCTCGAGGAGATCGGCGACCCGGCGCTGCTCGTTTCGCTGCAGGCCAACACGCCGTCGGTGGCCAACGCCGTGCACTACGCCCGGATCGTGGAGGAGCACGCCCTCCTCCGGCGGCTGGTGGGGGTGGCGGGCGAGATCGCCGAGATCGGGTACTCGGTCCCCGAGGACGTGACCGGTGCGGTGGACGACGCCGAGCGGATGGTCTTCGACCTGGCCCAGCGGCGGACGACCGACACGATCGAGGCCCTGAAGGACCTCATCGGCCCGAGCCTCGACCGCATCGAGGAGCTGGCGCAGCACAGCGGGCGCATCACCGGCGTGGCCACCGGCTACTCGGACCTCGACGAGATCCTGGCCGGCCTCCAGCCCGCCAGCCTCACCATCATCGGTGCGAGGCCGGCCATGGGGAAGGCGCTGGCGCTCGACACGCCGATCCCCACGCCCGAGGGGTGGGCGGCGATGGGTGGGCTGCGTGTGGGGGACGAGGTCTTCGACGAGCAGGGCCAGGCGTGCCGGGTGACCTACGTCTCACCGGTCTTCACCGGCCGTCGTTGCTTCCGGGTCGGTTTCGACGACGGGAGCTCGGTGGTGGCCGACGCCGAGCACCGTTGGCACGCCTACGACTACCCGGCCTGGAAGTCGCACCGGGCGCGTACGGCGTCGGCCCGTCGTGGCGGGCCGGCCAATCCCCGTTTGGCCAGGGACCAGTCGGCGCGCTGGCGTGTGCCTCGGGTGGTGACCACGGAGGAGATGCTGGCCGGGGGCCTGCGGGCATCTGGTGGGAGCCGCCCGAACTGGTACGTCCCGCTGGCCGGCGCCATCGACGCGCCGGAGGTCACCCTGCCGGTCGACCCCTATGTGCTCGGCTGCTGGCTCGGCGACGGTGCGACGACCGGCAGCGAGCTGACCATCGGTCATGCCGACGTCGATCACTTCGTGGGCGAGCTCGAGATGCGCGGGTACAGGCTCACTCCGAGGACGGGGCTCCAGTGGGCGACGACCCCGGTGCCCGGAACGGGTGCGTGGCAGGGCTACCGGGGCCCGTGGCGGGTCCTGGCCCGGGAGCTGCAGCAGGTGGGCCTGCTGGGTGGTGCCGCCAAGCACGTACCGGCGCAGTACCTCCGGGTCTCGGCCAAGCAGCGGCTGGAGCTGCTGCAGGGGCTGATGGACACCGACGGGACCGTGACGAACGGCAACGGGACGGTGGAGCTCTGCCTGGCCAACCGGCACCTTCTGGAGCAGGCATGGGAGCTGGTGTGCTCGCTGGGCCACAAGCCGCACCCGATCCGGGAACGGGTGATCCCACTCCCGGACGGTCGTACCGCCAGGGCCTGGCGCTTCTGCTGGACGCCCCGGGACCCGGTGTTCCGGATGCCACGCAAGGCCGATCGCCTCGACATGACGGTCAGCCGGCGCCGCAACGGTCGGCACACGCGCCGGGCCGTGGTCACCATCGAGGAGGTGCCGACGGTCCCGGTCCGCTGCATCGCCGTCGACTCGCCCTCCCACCTGTTCCTGGCCGGAAGGTGCATGACGCCCACGCACAACACGAGCCTGGCACTGGGCATGCTGAGCCACGTGGGGATGGTGCTGCGCCGGCCGGCCCTCCTGTTCTCCCTGGAGATGGGCCACCTGGAGCTCACGCAGCGGCTGCTGGCCTCGGAGGCCCGGGTGGACGCCCAGCGGCTGCGGACCGGCCACCTGCACGAGGCGGACTGGTCCAAGGTGGGGAACGCCGTGAGCCGGCTGAGCGACGCCACCGTCTTCATCGACGACAACCCGAACCTCACCGTCATGGACATCCGGGCCCGGGCCCGGCGGCTGCGGAAGAGCGAGGGCGACCTGGGGATCGTGGTCGTGGACTACCTCCAGCTCATGACCGGCCACGGCCGGACGGAGAGCCGCCAGGTGGAGGTGGCCGAGATCAGCCGGGGGCTCAAGATCCTGGCCCGGGAGCTCGAGTGCCCGGTGGTGGCGCTCTCGCAGCTCTCCCGGAACCTCGAGGCCCGACAGGACAAGCGCCCGATGCTGTCCGACCTTCGCGAGTCGGGGTCGTTGGAACAGGATGCCGACGTCGTTCTGTTTATTTTCAGAGAGGAGCAGTACGACCCGGACACCCCCATCGACCGCCGCGGCATGGCCGAGGTCATCGTGGCCAAGCACCGCAACGGCCCCACCGGCTCGGCCCACCTGGTCTTCCTGAACCAGTACGCCCGGTTCGACAATCTCAAGAGCGTGTAGCGGCGGGCCCCCCGGGCGGGCCCCCGGGAGTGCTGGCGTCGCCCCCGGTCCCGCCGGCGCGGCGGTCCTCCGCGGCCAGGGGGCCGACGACGTGCTCGGCCAGCCAGGCGATCTGCTCCTCCCCGGGGTCGAACAGCGAGACGTAGGAGATCCCGGCCTCCGACCGCCACCGCCGCAGCTCGGCGCGGACGGCGCCGGCGTCCCCCAGGAGGTAGAGGGCTGACCGGCGCGCCAGGTCCTCCGGCACGCCGTCCGCGGCGGCCGCGGCAGCCACGGCCGCGTCGGGGTCGTCGCCGACCACGACCTTGGCCACCATCGTGTGGAGCTCCACGGACGCCGGGTCCCGCCCGGCGGCCCGGGCGCCGTCGTGGACCCACGACGCCTTCTCAGCCATGTGCTCGAGGGTCGAGTCGGCCACGGACCCGGCCACGGACCAGGTCCCGGTGTCCTGCCGGGCGATCATCGACACGGTGTCGGCCACCCCGCCGCCGAAGCGCATGACCCGCCGCCCGCCGCCGCCCACCAGCAGCCGCGGCCGGACCGGTACCGGGGCGACCATCGGGGAGCCCGTGACCTCGTAGAAGCGGCCGGTGAACGTGGTCGACGGCCGGGTCCAGAGCTGCCGCATCAGCGCCACCGCCTCCTCGAGGCGGGCCACGCGGTCCGCCGCCGGCTCGAACGGCCTGCCCGTGGCGGCGAAGTTGGCGGCCACGTAGCCGGCCCCCACGCCCAGCTCCAGCCGGCCGCCGGACAGCCGGTCCACGGTGGCCGCCGCCTTGGCGGTGAGCACCGGGTCCCGGAGGCCCATGTCGAGGACGAGCGTGCCCACGCGCAGCGTGGCGGTGGCGCCGGCGATCGCCGCCAGGCCCGACAGCGGCTCCCACTGGGGCACCACCACGTGGTCGGTGAGGGTGACGGTGGAGAACCCGAGCGCCTCGTAGCGGCGGGCCCGCTCGCGCCAGTCGCCCGGCGGCAGCTCCCAGAGGTGCAGGCCGAACCGGAACGGGCGGGGGCCGGGCATGGCACCGGATGTTACCGGCGACCGTCCGGCGGTCCCGGGGCGACCGTTCCCTCCACGATGGCCCTTCCGACCGCCGCCGCGACACCCGGTCGGTACGGTGAGGTGGTGGACCGGCTGGTGACGGACGTCCTGGGGCGCGGCGTGGTGGTGGCCCCCGGCGCCCCGGCCCCCGAGCCGTGGGCCGGCTGCCGTCGGGTGGTCGTGGACCCGGACGTGGTGGCTCGCCCGGCGGCCGTGGTGGCCACCCTCCACGAGGCCTGGCTGGCCCGGGACCCGGTGGTGGTGGAGCTGGCGGTGGGCACCGCCGCCCTCCGGGAGCCCGAGCGGTGCGACCGGCCGGCCCACGGCCTCCGGCCGGACTTCACGTTCCACCGGGAGCGGCTGCAGTTCCTGGTGTGGGCCAATACCTACGACGCCCGCCGCCCGGGCGAGCCGGTGTGGTGGCACGGCCGCAAGGCCGCCCGGACGTGGGCCGGCAGGGGCGTGGTGGAGGGCGGCCCGGCCGATCTCGTCCTGGCGGACGGCTCCCCGCTGTTCGTGGACGGCGGTCCCGGCCACCCACCGGAGCTGCCGGGCGGCACCGCGGTGGTGCACCGGTGGAACGCCGAGGCCGGCCGGCTGCGGCCCGGCGGCCACGCCGGTCCGGCGGGCGACCTGGCGCCGGACCAGCGGGCGGCGGTGGCCCACGGCGCCGGTCCCGCCCGGGTCATCGCCCCGGCCGGATCCGGCAAGACCCGGGTGCTGACCGAGCGGCTGGCGCACCTGGTGGCCGACCGCGGCGTGGATCCCGGCTCGGTGACCGCCCTGGCCTACAACAAGCGGGCGGCCGACGAGCTGCTGCAGCGGTGCGCCGGCCTGGTCACCGCGGCCGGCCCGCACGTCCGCACGCTGAACAGCGCGGGCCTGTGGATCTGCAACGGCCACGGGGACCGGCGCCTGGAGGTCTGGGACGAGCCCCGGGCCCGCGCCGCCGTGGAGGAGATCTTCCCCATCCGGCGGCAGGCCAACACGGACACGGTGGCCCCGTACCTGCAGGGCCTCTCGGCCGTCCGGCTCGGCCTCACGGCGCCGGACGAGGTGGAGGCCCGGACGCCGGACGCCGCCGGCCTGGCCGAGGGGTTCGACCGCTACCGGGCGCTCCTGACCGAGCACCACGCCGTGGACTTCGACGAGCAGATCTACCGGGCCGTGGAGATCCTCCTGACCGATCCGGACGCCCGCCGCCGGGCCCAGGAGCGGTGCCGGCACCTGCTGGTGGACGAGCTCCAGGACCTGACCCCGGCGCACGTCCTGCTGGTCCGGCTGCTGTCCGCCCCGGGCTTCGACTGCTTCGGGGTGGGGGACGACGACCAGGTCATCTACGGCTACAGCGGGGCCGATCCCACGTTCCTGGTGCACTACGAGCGCTTCTTCCCGGGGGCGGCGAGCCACCCGCTGGAGGTGAGCTACCGCTGCCCGCCGGCGGTGGTGGCCGGCGCCCGCACGCTCCTCTCGTACAACCACCACCGGGTGGACAAGACCATCCGGTCGGCCCGGGAGGAGGCCGGCGAGGCACCGGACCCGGCCACGCTGGCCGTCCACCGGGCCCCGGCGGACGAGCTGGCCGGGGCCACCGTGGCCCTGTTGCAGGGGTGGCGGGACCAGGGGGTGGAGCCCTCGGCCATGGCCGTCCTGGCCCGAGTCAACGCCGTCCTGCTGCCGGTCCAGGTGGCCTGCGCCGAGGCCGGCCTCCCCACCACCGCCCCGGTGGGCCCCGAGGTGCTGCGCCGCACGGGGGTGCGCACGGCCCTGGCCTACCTGCGCATCGGCCTCGACCCCGGCCGGATCGCGCCGGCGGACGTGGTCGAGACCGTCCGGCGGCCGTCGAGGGGGATCGCCCCCAAGGTGGTGGAGATGCTCACTCGCGGCTCGGCCACGTCCGTCCGCGACATCAGGCGGCTGGCCGGCCGGCTCTCCGGCCGGGACGTCCCCAAGCTGGAGGCCTACGCCCGCGACCTGGACCGGCTGGCGGCCGCCTGCCGGCGCTCGGCCGGCCAGGCCCTCCGGTGCGTGCGGCTGGAGATCGGGCTCGGCGACACCATGGAGGTGCTGGACGCCTCCCACCGGGAGGCGGACCGCTCCACCCACGCCGACGACCTGGTGGCTCTCGAGTCCGTGGCCGCCCTCCACCCGGATCCGGCCACCTTCGAGCACTGGTTGCGGACCGTCCTGGCCCACCCCTCCGAGGTTCCCGGGTCCCGGGTGCTCCTGTCGACGGTCCACCGGATCAAGGGCCGCGAGTGGGACCGGGTGGTGGTCTTCGGCGCCTCCGCCGGGCAGTTCCCGCACCGCCTGAGCGACGACGAGGAGGGTGAGCGCCGGGTGTTCCACGTGGCCATCACCCGCGGCCGGGAGCAGGTGGCCGTGGTGGCCGCGGAGGACGCGCCGTCGCCCTTCGTGGCCGAGCTGGACGGGTCCCGGCCGCACCGCCCGGCCA
>JBOGGH010000131.1:0-6792 GCA_050743905.1 Acidimicrobiales bacterium | reverse complement strand
GCTCACGACGTGGACTGTTGTGGCCGGCGTCGAGCCAAAGTCGACGGCCGACGTGTTGCTCAGGGCGGTGCCGGTGATGGTCACCGTGGTCCCGCCCGCCTCGGGGCCGCTCGACGGTGTCACGGCGGCGACGGTGGGTGCTACGCCGATGTCCGGGCCGGCGGCGCCGCAGCGGGCCTGGCCCACGGTGATCTGGGTGCCGAGTGTGAGCCCGCCGACTGTCTTGAGCAGCTTGATCTCCACGGCGCCCACCGTGATCGAGGTTGTGCCCGGCGTGGCGTTGTCCACGGTCTGGGCGTTGAGGACCACGGTCACCACGCTGCCCAGCGCCCCCAGTGTTGTCGCCAGGAGACGGGTTGTGGCCGGGACTGTCGCCGGCAGTGTGACCGTTGTGCCTGTGGCCTCCAGCCGGGCGACGGTGGTGGTGCCCTTCGAGCCGCCGGAGTCGGATGTGCAGCTTGCCTGCAACGTGCCGAATGTGAGGCCCACCAGGGCGCCGCCCCCGGTGATCGAGCTGACGGTGGCCGAGCTGTGCACCGCCTCGGAAGCGGTGCCCACGGCGGTGGCGCCGGTCGCCACGTTGACCGCCCCGGTGCCGATCAGGGTGAGCACTGTGAGCGAGGCCGATGTGGCCGTCTGCGTCGCGCCTGTGGCCGGCAGGGTCACTGTCGGCTGTGCGGCGAACACCGGTACGGACAGCAGCGTGGCCTCGGCGCCGAACGCGCCGCCCGACACGGTGTCGGCTGTGGCGGCGCCGGCCGGCCCGGAGCCGAGCGCGGCGGCGGTGACGGAGGATGCCGCCAGGAGCAGCGCCGGCACGGCGGCGGCCAGCGGGCGCCGGCGCCGCCGCCGGTGAGAGGTGATGCAGGGGACCATGGGACCTCCCTCATGTGCACGTCGGACGTGTGCTCTGCCGCCGGGGGGCCATGCGGGACCCGCATGCGACAACGATGGAACGGCGTAAGGTTGACGACCTTACGGTGCAAGTCTGGCGCATATGTGCTTGTTCTAGCGTGATATGTGTAAGAAAAGCACCATTGCCCGGTCCGCCGCCACGTGCGCAACGCCCGTGACCGTGCGGGTTCCGAGCATGTGCGCACCACGGCGCGGCTGCCCCGAGGTCGCCGCGGCGGCAACGGTGGCGCGACCCGGCTCCCGGCACCGTCCGGGCGCCCACCGGGGTGCCCGGCGGCCGGCCCGGCCGGCGACGGGGAAGTCCCTGGTCAAGTCCCTTGGCATCGCGGCGTGGGAGGAGGACAATGGGAGGGAGGGCAGGTGCCCGTGGGGGCACCGGCTCTCGGACAGCGGAAGGGAGCTTGCCGATGGGATCGACGAGTCCTACCGAGGAGGCAGGTCCGCCGGACTGAGGACACGCTGCCGGTAGGCGGCGTGACACGCAGTCGGGGGCCCGCACGGACCGGTGTTCGCACGCGGCCGACGAGGTCCGGACATAGTGCCGGCGTACCGACGTCGCCGCCCCGTCATTGGTCACCGGGATCCGGGCGGGCCTCCGGCGCTCTTTCACAGCACGTGGCGCGGGAGCCGGTCGCAGGGCCGGCTCCCCGTAGCGGCGCCGGCTGGCCGTGCGGCCGCCGGTCGGGCAACATGCGGGTCGATGGCCGGCACGTCCAGGGAGTTGCCGATGTTCCCGCTCTCCACCGTGCTGTTCCCGTACGCGCCGCTGGCGCTGCACGTGTTCGAGCCCCGCTACCAGGCGCTGGTGGCCGACTGCCTGGCCGGTGACGGCACGTTCGGCGTGGTGCTGATCACCCGGGGCTCCGAGGTGGGCGGCGGTGACGAGCGCGCCGGCGTGGGGACGGTGGCGAGGATCCGGGACGCGTCGCCGCTGCCCGGCGGCCGGTGGGCGCTCTCGACCACCGGCGTCGACCGCATCGGGGTGGTTGAGTGGCTGCCCGACAGCCCGTACCCGCTGGCCCGGGTGGAGGACCGCCCGGTGCGGGACGGGGAGCCGTCCGGCGGCGGTGCCGCCCTGGGAGAGGCCCTGGCGGCGGCGGTCGCCGCCGTCCGGCGGGCCAGGGCCCTCCTCTCCGAGACCGGCCGGGCCCCGGCGCTGGCCGCCGGCACGGCGCTCAGCCCCGACCCCGGGGTGGCGGCGTGGGAGGTGTGCGCGCTCGCCGCCCTGACGCCGATGGACGCGCAGCGGCTGCTCGTGATGGACGGCCACGCGGCGCGCCTGGCCGAGGTCACGGCGCAGGCCACGGCGCTGGCCCACGACCTGGCCCGCATGCTGGCCGGGGGCTGAGCGGGACTGGCCGGGGGCTGAGCGGGACTGGCCGGGGCTGCGCGGCGGCGCCCGCCGCCGGGCCCCTCAGGCGAGCGCCGGGCGGACCGCGTCGAGCAGCGCGCCAGGCGCCTCGAGCATGGGGAAGTGGCCCACGCCGGCGAGCATCCGGACGGTGACGTCCGGACGGGCCTCGAGGAGCCGGTCCACCATCGGCGCCACGGCGATCGGGTCGGCGTCGCCCCAGACCACGGTGAGCGGCGACGGGTGCTCCTCGATGGCCCCGGTGAAGCGCCGCTCGCGCCGCCGCCGCTCGTCGATGTAGCGGACGAGGCGCGGCAGCAGGAGGTGGCCGCCGTCGTGGGCGACGAGCTCCCACATCGCCGCCAGGTCCTCGGCCGAGAGCGGCGTGGTCGGCCCGGCGGTGGCCGCCAGGCTGGCCGTCATCCCCTCCTCGCCCACCGGCGCGCCTTCCGGCAGGCGCTCGTCGGGCAGGTCGAGCAGGAGCTGCTGGCCCGGGTTGAGGTGGGCCATGCCGATGTAGACGCTGCCGTTGGTCAGCACCCGGCGGGTGACCTCGACCGGCCACCGGCCCTCGAGCTGGCGGGCCAGCAGCTCGCCGCCCACCGTGTCACCCATGTCGTGGGTGAGCAGCGCCAGCTCCCGCAGGCCGAGCTCGCCGGTCAGCGCGGCCACCACGTCCGCCTGGCGGTCCACGGTGTAGGCCAGGTCGGGCTTGGCCGAGAGGCCGAAGCCGAGGAGGTCCACCAGGACCACCCGCCGGTCGGCGGCCAGGGCCGGGGCCACCCGGTGGAAGTCGAACGACGAGGTCGGGAACCCGTGGACCACCAGCAGGGGCTCGGCCGCCGCCGCCGATCCCGGGGGGAGGTCCACGACGAAGATCCGGTGCCCGGCCAGGTCGCGGTAGGAGCCGGCGGCCTCCCAGGCCGCCACCGCCGGGGACCGCCAGCCGCCCCCTCCGGTCACGTCCCGGCCAGGCGGGCGACCACCGGGCCCAGCGCCTCCCAGCAGTCGCTCTCCACCGAGAAGTAGGAGATGCCGTACTCGGCACGCCGCCACTCGAGCTCCTCCACCATCTCCTCGACCGTGCCCGCGAGGGCGAGTGGCACGTGGAGCACCTCGTCGGGCGGCAGCCCGAAGTGCGGGGCCATGGCCTCGGCCAGGCCCCGGCGGTCGTCGGTCAGCATGGCAAACCCGATGAGCGTGTGCAGCTCCAGGTCGTCGAACCGGTCCCCGGCCGCCTCGCGCACCCACGCCACCTTGCGCCGGGTGGACTCGGGGCTGGCGTTGGGCGCCGTCTCCGGCCCGCCGGTGCCCTCCCGGAGGTCCACGTTGATGCCCACGATGTCCACCTCGCGGGCGGCGACGGAGAGCACCCGGCGGCCGCCGCCGCCGAGGATCAGCGGGGGGCGCGGGCGCTGGACGGGGCGCGGCGTGGGCGTGTGGTCGCCGATCGTGTAGTGCCGGCCGGCGAACGAGTACGGGCCCTCGCTCCCGAGCAGGCCCTTCAGCACCTGCACCGCCTCCTCGAACCGGTCCACCCGGACCGGCGGCGGGTCGTAGGGGATGCCGGACTGCTCGTAGTCGCTCCGCATCCACCCGGCGCCCAGGCTCATCTCGAGCCGCCCGCCGGAGAGCACGTCGACGGTGGCCATCTCCTTGGCCAGGACGAGCGGGTGCCGGTAGTCGTTGTCGAACACCAGCGCGCCCACCCGCAGCGAGGTGGTGGCCGCAGCCGCCGCCACGATGGCCGGCACCGGGGCGAGCTGGTCGCCGAAGTGGTCGGGCATGAGCAGGGCCGAGTAGCCGAGGTCCTCGGCCCGGCGGGCCTGCTCGGCCCAGGCCGGGCCCGTGCCGTCGGGGGAGCGGCCGAGCTGGGCGGCAAACCGGAAGCGTCGGGGGTGGGGCATGGGGGCCATGCTGCCGCACGCACCACGGGGCCGCACCTCGACGGCCGGGCGGCTCCGGGCCCTGATGGTGCTGTGATGCTATAGTGCGATGATGCGTACGACGTTGGACATCGACGACGACGTGCTCGCGGCGGCTCGGTCCCTCGCCCGGTCGGAGCGCCAGTCGCTCGGCAACGTGGTGTCGTCTCTGGCCCGCCAGGGCCTGGCCCCCCGCCCGGAACGCCTGGGCGAGGAGGAGGGGTTCCCGGTCTTCGCCGTGCCCGCCGGTGCTCCGGCCGTCACCGGCGAGATGGTGCAGGCGGCGCTGGACGAGCGGTGACGGACCTGCTGGACGTCAACGTGCTGGTGGCCCTGGCCTGGCCCAACCACGTCCACCACGGCACGGCCCACCAGTGGTTCCGGCGGCGCGGGCCCGAGCCGTGGGCCACCACGCCCATCACGGAGAGCGGGTTCGTGCGCGTGTCGTCCAACCGGGCCGCCCTTCCCACCGCGGTGGCGCCGGCCGAGGCCCTGGCCCTCCTCGAACGGATGCGGCTGGTGGCGGGGCACCGGTTCCTCCCCGACGACGTGGAACTGGTGGTCGGGACCGGTGCCGGCGGCATGGTCGACCGGGAGCGGGTGGTCACCCACGGGCTGGTCGCCGACGCCCACCTGTTGGCGCTGGCCCGGCGCCACGGCGCCCGCCTGGCCACGCTCGACCGCGGGGCGGCCGCGTTGGCCTCGCCGGACGTCGCCGACGTGGTGCTGGTGGGGGCGCCGCCGGTGCCGCCCGGGGCGGGGTAGGGAGCCGGCCTAGAAGAAGGAGAACTTGGGGATGCCCGAGTCGGTCCCCTTGAACAGCTCGCCCTTGGCCTCCACCAGCTCGCTCGGCGTCCACGGCCCGTCCCGGTGGAGCTCGCCCACCGGGTGGAACCCGCCCATGGCCCAGACGTTCCCGCCGAACACCACGAACACCTGGCCGTTGACGTCGGCCGCGCCGTCGCTGGCGAGGAAGGCAATGACCTTGGCGATGTTGGCCGGGTCCCACTCGTCGAAGCTCTCGTCCTTCTTGGCCGCCATCTCGCCGAAGAGGTTCTCGGTCATGCGGGTCCGGGCCCGGGGGGCGATGGCGTTCACGGTGACGCCGTAGCGGCCGAGCTCCCGGGCGAGCACCCACGTCATCGAGGCGATGCCCGCCTTGGCGGCGGAGTAGTTGGCCTGGCCGGCGTTGCCGTAGAGGCCGGCCTCGGACGAGGTGTTCACGATGCGGCCCGAGACCTCCTCGCCCGCCTTGGCCCGGTTGCGCCAGTAGACGGCGGCGAAGTGCGAGGGGGCGAAGTGGCCCTTCAGGTGGACCCGGATCACGTCGTCCCAGTCCGACTCCTCCATGTTGAAGGACATCTTGTCCCGGAGGATCCCGGCGTTGTTGACCAGCACGTCGAGGTGGCCGTAGGTGTCCACGGCCTGGTCCACCAGGTTCTTGGCGCCGGCCCAGGAGCTGACGTCGTCGCCGTTGACCACCGCCGTCCCGCCGGCGGCGGCGATGGTGTCCACCACCTCCTGGGCCGGGTGGACGTCGCCCCCCTCGCCGGTGAGCGAGGCGCCCACGTCGTTGACCACCACGGTGGCGCCCTCCCCGGCCAGGAGCAGGGCCTCCTCCCGCCCGATGCCCCTGCCGGCCCCGGTGACGATCGCGACCTTGCCGTCCAGCAGTCCCATGGGTGTCCTCCCTGTCGATCGGTCCCCGCCCCGTGCCCCGCCGGGGGTCGGGCGGGCGCGCGGCACCCGGCGCCGCGGCGTCCCGGCAGCATGGCCGATCGGTCCCGGCACGGGCAAGACGGCAGGTCCGGCCAGCTCCGCCGGCGACCACCCGCCCGGGGCCAGCTACCGCCCGGGGCCTGGTCCCGCCAGCCGGCCCGGCCCGGCGGCTCAGGGCGGGCCGGCCGTCCCCACCCGCTCGGCCACGGCCACGGCCACCAGCTCGAGGACGTCGCGGCGGGCCCTGGCCACGCCGAACCGGCGCGAGAGGTCCACCACCGTCACCGGCCCGCCCGCCGGTACCGCCGCCAGCCCGCCGGGCTCCGTGCTGCCCACCACGCAGAGGACCGGCGCCCGCCCGCCGGCGGCGGCCACCACCCCGCCCACCACCTTGCCGTCGAAGGACGTGGCGTCGAGGCAGCCCTCGCCGGTCATCACCAGGTCGGCGCCGGCGAGCCGCCCGGCCAGGCCCACCAGCTCGGCCACCAGGTCGAAGCCGGGCACCAACCGAGCCCCCAGCGCGGCCAGGCCGCCCGCCAGGCCGCCCGCCGCCCCGGCTCCCGGCAGCCGGTCCACGTCCACCCCGAGCCGGCGGTAGCGCCCGGCCAGCCCGTCGAGCCGGCGCGTCAGCTCGGCCACCTGCTCCGGGGTCGCGCCCTTCTGTGGGCCGAACACCTCGGCGGCCTGCCGGAACGGGGTGCGGACGTCGCAGGCCACCACGAGCTCGGCGCCCTCCAGCCGGTCCCGGGAGCCCACGGCCTCCACGGCGCCCCGCCCGCCGTCGGTGGTGGCCGAGCCCCCCACGCCCACCACGATCCTCCGGGCGCCGGCGCGCACCGCCGCCAGCACCAGCTCGCCCACGCCGGCGGTGCCGGCGCGGAC
>JBOGGH010000130.1:0-6923 GCA_050743905.1 Acidimicrobiales bacterium | reverse complement strand
CCCCCCGCCCCGGGTGCCGGCGGTGGACAGCTACTCGCTGCGGCTGGTGGCGGCGCGGCGGCTCTACGACGGCGGCAGCGCCGTGGCCTCGTCGCCCTCCCTCACCCCGCTCGTGCCCGAGGCGGTGGCCCGGGCCAACCCGTACGACCTCGACCGCCTGGGCGCGGTGACCGGGGACCGGGTGCGCGTGCGCTCGGCCCGCGGCGCCCTCGAGCTGCCGGCCGAGGCCGACGGCACGGTGCCCCGCGGCGTGGTGGCCGTCGACTTCAACCTGGCCGCTCCCGGCGGCGCGGCCAACGCCGCCGCCGTGCTCATCGACGCCGAGGCGGCGGTCACCGAGGTGCGGCTGGAGTCGCTGTCGTGACGCCCGTGCTGCCCGTGCTGTCCGTGCTGACCACCCACGGCGACCCGATGCTCGACAACGGCGTGGGCTGGTTCGTCTGGGTGGTGGTGCTGATCAAGGTGCTGGTGGCCTTCGCCGTGCTCATGGGCGGGGTCACCATGCTCATCTGGTTCGAGCGCAAGCTCATCTCGGACATGCAGAGCCGCATCGGCCCCAACCGCGCCGGCCCGTGGGGCCTGCTGCAGACCCTCGCCGACGGGATCAAGCTGTTCTTCAAGGAGGACCTGCTGCCGGACCGGGCGGACCGGTTTGTCTTCAAGCTGGCGCCCTACCTGTCGCTCGTCCCGGCGCTGCTCGTCTTCGCCGTGGTGCCGGTGGGGGGCATCATTCACGTCTCGGGGCACCCGATCGAGCTCCAGGTGGCGGACCCGCCGATCGGCATCCTGCTGGTGCTGGCCATGTCGGCGATCGCCGTCTACGGCGTGATGCTGGCCGGCTGGTCCTCGGGGTCCAAGTACCCGCTGCTCGGCTCCGTGCGGGCCTCGGCCCAGATGATCTCCTACGAGGCGGCGCTGGGGATCACGGTGGTGATGGCGGTGCTGATCACCGGATCGCTCTCCACCCGGGCCATGGTGGAGTCGCAGGCCACCAACTTCTGGGACTGGAACCTGATCCGCCTCGGCGTGGTGCCGTTCTTCATCTTCCTCATCGCCATCACCGCCGAGCTGACGCGGCCCCCGTTCGACCTGACCGAGGCCGAGTCCGAGCTGGTGGGAGGGTTCCACACCGAGTACTCCTCCATCCGCTTCGCCGTCTTCTTCATGGCCGAGTTCATGAACGTCATCACCATGTCGGCCATCATGGTGACCCTCTTCTTCGGTGGCCCGGACGGTCCGGTGCCCCACATCCCCACCTTCAGCGTGTGGTTCCCGATCGTGTGGTTCCTGGCCAAGGAGATGGTCTTCCTCTTCCTCTACGTCTGGCTCCGGGCCGGCCTGCCCCGCCTCCGCTACGACCAGCTCATGACGCTCGGGTGGAAGTACCTGATCCCGCTCTCGCTCGGGTGGCTGATGGTGGTGGCCGGCTTCGTCGTCGACGGCTGGTGGGGCCTGGGCATCGCCGTGGCGGTGGTGGCGTTCTCGGCCCTCGTGGTCCGGGCCTTCGGCATCGGCCAGGCCCGCGACGCCGAGCGGCAGGCGGCGCTGCCGCCCACCGGCGGGCGCCTCGACCTGGACGACCCGTCGGTGCGGGGAGGGATCTGATGGGGTTCCTCGGCGCGGTGCGCGACGAGCTGAAGTTCTTCGGCGGGTTCAAGCTGACCTTCCAGCACCTCACCCGGCCCCGGGTCACGCGGCAGTACCCCGACGAGAAGAAGCCCAAGCAGCCGCGCCAGCACGGTCGCCACGTGCTCAGCCGCTACGAGGACGGCATGGAGAAGTGCATCGGGTGCGAGCTCTGCGCCGGCGTCTGCCCGGCCGACTGCATCTACGTGCGGGGGCTGGACAACCCTCCTGACGACCCGGTCTCGCCGGGGGAGCGCTACGGCTACGTCTACGAGATCAACTACCTCCGCTGCATCCACTGCGACCTCTGCGTGGAGGCGTGCCCCACCGAGGCCATCACCGAGTCCAAGCTGTTCGAGCTCTCCTTCACCAACCGGGCCGACGCCATCTACACGAAGGCCGAGCTGCTGGTGGACGACGACGGCCGCCCCCGGCACCTCCCGTGGGAGGACTGGCGCGACGGCGACGACCGCCACACCTCCGGGTGGATGCGGGCCACCTCGCCGTCGGGCAGCGCCGCCTACGAGGGCGAGGTCCAGTGGTCCGGCGAGCTGGGGTACGGGGTGCGGCCGCCGGAGGGCGGCCAGTCCGGCCGTCGTGACGACGCGGCCACGGGGACCCTGCCGCTGCGGGAGGTGCTCGAGCCGCACCTGCTGCCCGAGGACATCCCCTTCGAGCACCGGGGCATGCGGGGCCGCCTGTGGCGGGCCCAGATCTCGGCCGAGCGGCACAAGCGGCACCTGGACGACGCCCGGCGGCGCCACCGCGACGCCCGGGCGGCGCGGGCGCTAGCCAAGGGCCGGGTGAAGGCGGGGGACGGCGCGCCGGAGCCGGACGGGGAGGGGTCGTGACGCCGGCGCTCCTGGCCACCGGGGGGGCCACCGTGCCCGACCTCGTGACCTTCGTCGTCAGCGCGGCGTTCGTGCTGGTGGGCGCCGTGGGCGTGGTGACGTCGCGCAACACCGTGCACGCCGCGCTCTCGCTGGTGCTGACGCTGTTCGGGGTGGCGGTGCTCTTCATCGAGCAGCAGGCCGACTTCCTGGCCGCCGTGCAGGTGATCGTCTACGCCGGGGCCATCGTGGTCCTCTTCCTGTTCGTGATCATGTTCCTCGGGGTCGACCGGCTGGAGGACATCGACGCCGAGCCGCTGCGCGGCCAGCGGCCCCTGGCGTTCCTCCTGGTGGTGATCGGCCTGGCCGGCGTGATCGCCCTCTTCATCAACGCCCACTGGGTGACCGGGGCGCACTCGGTGGCCGGCTCCACCACGGCCGGCGGCCACACGAACGTCTACCTGCTGGGGAAGTCCGTCTTCACCACCTACCTGTTCGCCTTCGAGGCCACCTCGGCGCTGCTGGTCATCGCCGTGGTGGGCGCCGTGGTGCTCGCCCGCCGCCCGCCCACCGCCGAGGATCCGGCCGACGTGGACGCGGCGGAGGCCCTGGGGGCCGGGCCGGCGGCAGGCGAGCCGGTGGGCGCCGGGGCGCCGGGGGAGGCGGCCCCGTGAGCATCGCCCCCGAGTGGTACCTGGGCCTGGCGGCCGTGCTGTTCTTCGTGGGCGCGGTGGGCCTGCTGGTCCGCCGGAACGTGCTCGTCATGTTCATGTGCATCGAGCTGATGCTGAACGCCGCCAACCTGACGTTCGTCACCTTCTCCCGCGAGCTCCACGACATCGGCGGGCAGTCGCTGGTCTTCTTCGTGCTGGTGGTGGCGGCCGCCGAGGTGGTGGTGGGCCTCGGCATCGTGGTGGCCATCTTCCGCAGGCGGGCGTCCACCACCGCCGACGACCTCCACGAGCTGTTGGGCTGACCCGTGCTCGACGCCGCGTTCCTCATGCCGCTGCTGCCGCTGGCCGGCTTCGTGGTGCTGCTCTGCGCCGGCCGCCGCCTGGGCGACCCGTGGGCCGGCTGGCTGGCCACCGGCGCGGTGGCCGGCGCCTTCGTGGCGGCCTGCGTCTCGCTGGCCGGCATGCTCGACCGGCCGGCCCAGTCGCGGACGCTCACCTGCGCCTTCTCGTGCGGCGCCGGGTCCTCCAGCCACGCCTTCTTCACCTGGATACCGGTCGGCGGCCTCCAGGTGAAGGCGGCCATCCTGCTCGACCCGCTCTCCATGACGATGTGCATGTTCGTCACCGGGGTCAGCATGCTGATCCACCTGTACTCCATCGGCTACATGCGCCGGGACGGCGACTACCCGAAGTTCTTCCTCTACCTGAACCTCTTCGTCTTCTCCATGCTGGTGCTGGTCCTGGCCAACAACCTGCTGGTCACCTTCGTGGGGTGGGAGGGGGTGGGCGTCTGCTCCTACTGGCTCGTCTCCTACTGGTTCCAGCGGGACGCCGCCGCCTCGGCCGGGAAGAAGGCCTTCCTCTACAACCGGGTCGGCGACGTGGGCTTCCTGCTGGCCATGTTCCTGATCTTCTCCAAGGTGGGCTCGCTCACCTACCTCCACATCTTCGCCCACAAGGACCTCCTGGGCGGGGGAGCGGCTGCCGCCGCCGTGCTCCTGCTCTTCCTGGCCGCCACCGGCAAGTCGGCGCAGATCCCCCTGTTCAACTGGCTGCCCGACGCCATGGAGGGCCCCACCCCGGTCTCGGCGCTGATCCACGCCGCCACCATGGTCACGGCCGGGGTCTACCTCATGTGCCGGATGAACCAGGTGCTGGAGATGGCGCCCGACGCCATGTGGGTGATCGCCGTGATCGGCGGGTTGACGGCGGCCGTGGCGGCGCTCATCGCCAGCACCCAGCAGGACATCAAGAAGGGGCTCGCCTTCTCCACGGTGTCGCAGATTGGCTACATGATGCTGGCCGTCGGGAGCGGGGCGTACATCGCCGCCATCTTCCTCATGGTGTGCCACGCCTTCTACAAGGGCCTGCTCTTCCTGGGCGCCGGCTCGGTCATCCACGGGCTCGAGAACGAGCAGGACATGAAGCGGATGGGCGCGCTGCGGAAGTGGCTGCCGTGGACCTTCGGCACCTTCCTGGTGGCGTGGCTGGCCATCGCCGGCATCCCGCCGCTCTCGGGCTTCTGGTCCAAGGGGGACGTGCTGGACAACGTCTTCGCCAAGAGCCCGGCGCTCTGGGTGCTCGGCGTCATCACCGCCTTCGGCACTGCCTACTACATGAGCCGGATCTTCTACCTGACCTTCACCGGGCGGGCCCGGTGGGAGGAGCCGGCGCCGGACGGGCGCCCGGCCCACCACGCGCCGCACGAGTCGCCATGGGTCATGCGGGTGCCGCTGCTGGTGCTGGCCGTGTTCGCCGCCGTGGGCGGCCTCTTCGACCTGCCCTTCGCCTACCACCACTCCTTCGCCAGCTGGCTCCAGCCGGTGTTCTCCCACAGCCTCTTCAACGACCACGAGAGCGGGCCCCGCCAGTGGGTGCTGGCCATCGTGGACTCGATCATCGCGGTCCTCGGGCTGTCGGTCGCCTGGGTGCTGTGGCGGGGCCGGAGGGACCGGCCGGCGCTGGAGCCGCTGTTCGTCCAGCGGGTCCTGCACTGGGACGACTTCTACGACGCCGTCATCGGCCGCCCCGGCCAGGCGATGGCGCGCTTCGCCGCCGTGGTGGTGGAGGGCCGGGTGATCGACGCCGCCGTCAACGGCGTGGGCTCGCTGGTCAGGGTGACCGGCAACGGCGTGCGGCGGCTGCAGACCGGCTACGTCCGCAACTACGCGCTGGGGATCGCCGTGGGGCTGGCGGCGATCATCGCCTTCATGGTCAGCCGGGTGTGGTGGTCGTGAGCCACTCGCCGGGGTTCCCCTACCTCACCTTCCTGGTCCTCCTGCCGGCCTGCGGGGCGGCGGCGGTGGTGCTGCTGGGCGCCCTCCCCACCGTGCGCCGGGGCGTCATCGAGGGCCTCGGCCTGGCGGTGTCGCTGGCCACGCTGGGCTTCGCCATCGGCGTGGCCGTGCTGTTCCACAGCGGCCAGGCCGGCTACCAGTTCGTCTCCGACCACCAGTGGGCCCAGGGCCTGGGCGTCCGGTGGTACGTGGGGGTGGACGGCATCTCGCTCTTCCTGGTGCTGCTGGCCGCCGTGCTGTTCCCCATCGTCCTGGCCGGCGCCCGGACCAAGCAGGACCCGCGCAGCTTCATCGCCTGGATGCTGGTGCTGGAGGCGGCCTGCCTCGGCAGCTTCGTCTCGCTCGACCTGGTGCTCTTCTTCTTCTTCTTCGAGCTGACGCTCGTGCCCTCCTACTTCATCATCAGCGGGTGGGGCTACGCCCGGCGGGCCTACGCCGCCGTCAAGTTCTTCGTCTACACGTTCCTCGGCTCGGCCTTCCTCCTGGTGGGGATCCTGGCGGTGGCCTTCCTCCACCAGCACCAGACCGGGGTGCTCACCTTCTCCCTGCCGGCGCTGGAGCACACCCACTTCTCCGGCACCACCGAGGTGCTCCTCTTCCTGGCCTTCACCGCCGCCTTCGCCGTCAAGGCGCCGCTGTTCCCGCTGCACACCTGGTCCCCGGACGCCTACGGCGAGGCCCCCACCGGGGGGTCCATGATCCTGGCCGCCGTGCTGGCCAAGCTCGGGACCTACGGCATCATCCGGTTCGACCTCAACCTCTTTCCGCAGGCCACGCTGGACCTGGCGCCCTACGTCCTGACCCTGGCGGTGATCGGCATCCTCTACGGCGCCCTGGTGGCGTGCGCCCAGCGGGACATGAAGCGCCTGGTGGCGTACTCCTCCCTGGCCCAGATCGGGTTCATCGCACTGGGCACGTTCGCCATCACCACCCAGGCGCTCACCGGCAGCGTGCTGCTCATGGTGAACCACGGGTTGGTGACGGCGGCGCTCTTCCTGCTGATCGGCTGGATCTACGAGCGGCGCCAGACCTGGCAGGTCACCGAGCTGCGGGGGCTGCAGGGGCCGGCCCCGGTGATGGCGGCCGTCTTCACCGTGGCCATGCTGGCCTCGATCGGGCTGCCCGGGCTGAACGGGTTCGTGAGCGAGTTCCTGGTGCTGTCCGGCACCTTCCTGTCGCACCGATGGTGGGCGATCGTGGCCACCGTGGGGGTGGTGCTGGCCGCCATCTACCTGCTCTGGGCCTACCAGCAGGTCTTCCACGGCAAGGTGCGGCCGGTGGACGCCGCCACCCGCGACCTGAGCTGGAGCGAGCGGCTGGTGATCGCGCCGCTCATCGTGCTCATCGTGCTCCTGGGCCTCTACCCCACGCCGGTGCTGAACCGGATCACGCCCTCGGTGGACCGGCTGGTGGCCCGGGTGGAGGTCGCCACCCACACCGGCCAGCCGGCGGTGGCCCGCGGGGGCGCCGCCGGCGCCGAGGCGGCGGCCCACGGG
>JBOGGH010000129.1:0-6924 GCA_050743905.1 Acidimicrobiales bacterium | reverse complement strand
TCCCGCCACTATTCACCTAGAACACCCGCCGCTGCGTTCGTCATTCACCGAGGTGAGCCGGGTAGCCAGCCGCTATCCAACTACCCGAGCTCTTGCGCCGACAACGGGGCCTCGTCCTCGACGCCGCTTACGCGGCCCACCCCGAGCGCCTGGTGCGCAAGCGTCCCGCCCCGCCGGCGCTGCCGGACGCGGTCTGGATCAACAAGCCGGAGGAGGTGAGCCCTTCGGCCCAATGACTCACTCCAAAATCTGCCTCAAAAGGGTTGACACGCACCGGTTCGAGAAGTCGCCGACGATCTCCTTCTTCTTGAAAGCGCACAGGTTCGGGCGAGCCTGTGCAAAGCGCGACCGAACGTTCACAGGTTCTCGGCCAGCTCTGCCAGGCGAGCCGAGTCGACGCCGTCGGCGAGGTAGTGCAGTGGCACCCGGTAGGTGAAGCCGAAGCTCGAGGCGACCAGCCGAGGGTCGGTGCTTCGCGTGAGCGCCGCCAGCCGGGTCGAGCGGAGATCTCGCAAGGTGACTGCGGCCGGCTTCAAGACGCTGCGAAGATAGGTCGCCGAGACCGAGATGTCGGTCGTCGCCGTGAGCCGGGTCACGATCACGTGGCGATTGAGGGTGCCGAGGCTCTCACTGTGTGCAAGGCACGCACCGAGAGCGGCCGCGGTGTGCGGGTCGAGAGGCACAGGACGCGGCCGCCGGCCGAGCCGCAGCGTCCCCATCCCGAGATCGCAGTCCTCGACGACGAGGTTGGCAAGCTCGGCCGAGGTCGTTGTCGTGGCTCGGGAGCAGTCTTCCAGCCTCGGCCAGCAGTCGGGTGGCGCGCGAGGTGGAGAAGCGCTCGGCGGCGAAGGCGGCGAAGGCCTCGAGGAACTCCGGCGGGTCGTCGAGGCGGCGACGGAGGCCCTCGGCGTAGACGAAGGGACGATCGGGGCGGCGCCGGAGGCACCTAGCGCACAGGCCGTGCCCGGCGTGGGGCCGCTCCTTACCGCAGGAGGCACAGCAGGTCGTCTTCACGCCGGCGGCAGTGAGCGCCCGCGTAGAGCGGCAGGCGAAGCCGGGACCTTCGCTGGTCCGGAGCGTTTAGCCGGCGGGAGTTGCACCGGGGTCGTGTCGACCTCGATCAGGTCGTTCGGCGAGCACTCGAGCGCGGTGCAGAGCGCGGCGAGCGTGGTGAGCTTCACCTGCGACGGCGTCTTCGAGAACAGCCCAGAGACCGAGGCCGAGGAGAGCCGGAGCCCGGCGCGCTCGGCGAGGAGGCGCTGCAGCGCGACGCCGGTCCACACCTCACGCTGTGCCGCTGCCATCCGCAGGCGCCACTTGACCTCCACCCTCACCTCCTTCGAGCTCGCCCAGCGTCGCCGCCATCGCGCGCCGATAGGCATCTTCGATGAAGGTGGCCGACGGCGAGACGTACTTCATGGTCGTGCCGACCTGCCAATGTCCAAGCAGTTGCTGGATGGCGACGAGGTCCACACCGCGCTCGTAGCTGTGCGTGGCGCAGGCACGCCGGAGCGAATGCGGCGTGAAGCGCTCCTGGGGCGGCTCGCCCTCCATCTCGAGGAGATAGGCGAGGCGGTTGCGGATCGTTCCCCGGCTGATCTGGCCGCCGCCCTCGTCGCAGAACAGCGGCGTCCCCTCATCGAAGCGGGGCCGGACGTCGGCCAAGTACCACTTCATCACGAGGTCGAGGTGGTCGAGCATCGGCACAAAGCGCGGTCTTGGGCCCGATCCACGCGCACCCTTGCCGCTGCGCACGTGGAGCTTGCCGAACGGCCCCCGCTCGAAGTGGACGTCGGAGACGCTCAGGCTGGCGGTCTCCTCGGCGCGCAGCCCCGCGTGGTAGATGGTGCGATACAGGGCGTAGTCACGGCCAGCAACGCCGTACTTGCGTGCCGTGGCGACTCGCTCGCGAAGGAAGGTGAAGAAGCGGTCGAGGCGATCGACGTCGGGCGGGACGAGCGAGGCCGGCGAGGCGTCGGCGGTGTGGGCCGAGGAGTTGAAGCGGTCGAGGGGAGAGAGCAGCGGTGCGACCCCGAAGAGCGCCTCGATCTCGGTTGCCTTGCGGGCGAGCAGGAACTCGTGGAAGCCCTTGAACGCCTGGACGTAGCCCCGGCGCGTGGAGGCCGCCATGCCGAGGTCGACGAGATCTCCGACCACCCGGTCGACGTCGTCGCGGGTGACCTCCCACGCCGGTCGACCACACGCCCGTAGGAAGCGGCGAAGGACTCCCGTCGTGTTCGTGATCGAGTCCTTGCTGAACGAGCGCGCCACCTGGGTCGCGACGTAGGCATCGATGCAGCTCGCCTGGTAGTCGACCGGGTCTACCCCGTCAGCTCGTGCTGCTGATCCCTCGATGACCCGAAGATGGACTCCGCTCACTGCACACCTCCCAAGCGCCGAGAATCTCACGACCACGGGACAGTTTCGCAGGTATCACCTCGAAGATCGCGGATCCTTCTGGATGCTGATTTGCCCAGCTAGCAGCGGCTATCCGCGCTCAAGAACCTGTGCCGAAACCGGATGTGTCCACGCTGATCACCGGCTGGCCGTCGGAGACGAAGGCCCCGGCGGTGTCGTTCAGATAGGAGAACCGGGCATCCCGGTCTGGATGGGAGGCCCCTTCCTTCTCCTTGGCCGGGGCTTGCAGGGAGTAGCCGAGCGACTCCAAGATCCGTCCGCCAGCGTCGTCGGAGATGGTGGAAGCGGCGACCTCTCCCTCGGCCCTGATGACCGTGTTGCGGCTCGATCCCGGAGGCGTGTGCGACGGCACCCTTGCCACCCAGGCCAAACATCCCTGCGGCGGCGCCCGCCACGACCAGGCGCCTAGCCCTCGTTCAGGTGAGGGAGGACGACCCTCGCGCGGGGCTCTTACGTCCGACCTCCATGCCCTCACGATACTACGCGCGTACTAACTTATGGTGGACCCAAAATTACCGCCGAAGTCCAGTCCGACCACGCCATCCTGTAGCCTATCCCAAACGTACGCGCAGCGCTCCTCCTTGCATTATGTCTATTCGGGCCGCGCCGGTGCCGTAAGATTCTCATCGCTTCTCCGCGAACCAACATACTCCGGATAGTAAGGCGGCGCAATAGAGTGACCCGACAGCACGCCGATCGTAGTCCAGGTCCACCAGGTGAACTAGCCATAGGCCGGGCGACAAAGCCCCACGATACAGTAACAGACCTCTGGATGTACTGGGAGGACGTTCCTGGCCGTACCAGACCTCCGTACCTCGATCTGTGCCGTGAGACGATAGAAGCTCAGGCGGCCCCTCTGACCGTGCATTGTCTTGACGAACATACAATCTTCGAGTGGTTGCCTGACCTTCCACAGGTGAACTGGATCCGACTGGGTACCCCAGTTAGACGGTCAGATTATGCTCGCACTCGCTTGGTCGAGCGGTATGGAGGCCTTTGGCTCGATTCGGATTGCATCGCCTTTTCTAGACTAGATGCTCTAGTGGCTCCATTGTCCTGTGAGGAGGTAGTAAGTGCTGGTAACTTTTGTACTGGCATCTTTGCAGCCCGACCACACACAAAGATGATGCAGTACTGGGCCGCTGCACAGGACGAGACCCTGCGCAGCGGTGACATGTCTTGGGCGGCACTTGGGTGGAGTATTTTACAACCGGTCTTAGCTGTGCATCCATGCTATAGCCTTCCTCGAGAGAGGATCGTACCTCTAAGCTGGTATGAATGGAGGCGATTTCTGTCGCCCTTCCAGCGGGTGGATCGAGTTTGGACGGATAATCAAATTACCGTGATGCTCTACAACGCCATGATGGGCGAGGCGCTCGCTTATGTGAGTAGGGCGGAACTGCTGGGTAGTCAGCGACTTCTGAGTCGCCTGTTTCGAATCGCGCTTGGCATGTCAAGTGTGGAGGAGGAGACGAAGAGATTGGCGGGGCTAGATGACTTGCGATTTACGCGCATCGGACGGGGCTGTGAGTCTTGGGCCCGACATGTAGCAGGGTCGTTCCCACGAACGGCAAAGCGGGGCGGACATGCACAGCTCTGAGGGGTGATTTAGCGTGGACTTCCCAGCACCGATGTGGTCCGTTCAGGGACCGTTCAGGGGCTGGCGTCCGCTCGTGCAGTAGGACGGTGCGGAGCGGTCCCACGACGGGCATGACGGGCGCGAGCGCAGCAGGGGCCGAGTGGAACCCATAGGCGCGGTTCACGATCAGCCGGACGCGCCGGTTGAGCGCCTCGTGACGCGCGTTGTTCGAACCAGGCGCACCACCGTCGCGGTGCCTGCGGATCGTCTTCGCCAAGGTCACGAAGGGCTTGAGTCTCGAGCGCCGCGCCTTCAATCAGATTGGCTCGAGGAGCACTTCGACATCGTCGGGCGCAAGGTCGTGATGGAAGGCGGCCCTCGGGGCCTCCTTCAAGCAGTAGACGCCAGACCGCCCCTCCGAGGCGGAGCGGCCGTCGGAGCGTCGTCGCCTGCGCCTCCGAGGTTCTCTGGGTTCTTGAGCAGGCACCAGCGCCCCCTTGAAGCGCTCGACGGGGTTCTCGTCGAGGACCCGGAGCTCACGCCAGTGGGTCCGCCGGACAGCGTCGACGGCCTTGGTCCCGAGGGCCACGACGAGCAGATGACGCCCTACGTCGCGTGACCTCCCTCCTCACCGACTTCGCATAGCCGGCGGATATGTCCATCGAGACGGCCGCGATCGACGCGGCCCGCTCTTCAACCAAGCTCGAAGAAGGCGTCGAGCGTCGTCGCGTCTCGGTCCTCATTCTCCATGCGACCTGGTTAGGCACCGTTCGCGTAGGCCGAAAGGGCCTTCACGACCCGGTCCAACTGGCCGGTGTCACGGAGCGCTGACACTTGGCCGAGTTTGCAGATGGTGTTGTGCTTGTTCTTCCGGGCGGCGCTACATCACCGATCCCGAGCACATGCCGGCCAGCCACCGGGCGCACGCCGAGTGGACGCCCTCACGGCTAGCGACCCCCACTGGAGTGAAATGCCCTTCCTACGTGGGATGCAGGCGCGCCAATCGAAGCTTAGCTCAACTGTAGATCTTGAAGTTGTCACGCAATGAGGGGTTATGCGGCCTCGTCCGTGATGGTGACGGCATACCCGAGTGCTTCAATCCGACGCTGGAGCCGCTTCGCCTCCACTGCTGGATCGTGACGACGGGTGAAGTAGTCGGCACCGGGATCTTCGTAAAGGGCACCGGTGGAGAGCAGCTGCCAGGCCACCGCAAGCATGGAGTTGGCGACCGCCACTGATGCCTTGTTGGGTCCTCGTCGCCGAGCAATCCGCACGTATTGCGCCGAGAAATAGCTGCCCTTCGTGCGAGCTGCGGCTCGTGCGGCCTCAATGAGGGACCGACGCAGCCATGGTCCACCCTTGCGCGTCCCTGCACCACGCTTCTTGCCTGCAGACTCGTAGCTTGCTGGAGCCACACCTGCCCAGGCACACAGATGACCTGGCGTTGGGAACCGCGACATATCGACTCCCATTTCGGCGATCATCACTTGCGCGGTCGTCTGGGAGACACCGGTGATCGAACACAAAATGGTGACCGCAGCGTCAAAAGGGACGAGCATGCGAGTGATTTCGCTCGTCAAATCGGCGATGGCCCGGTCCAGGTGATCAATGTGGTCGATGACGTGGCGACAAACAATGGCGTGGTGTTCTGCGAAGTGGCCCGAGAGGGCCTCTTGCAGCTGGGGAATCTTGGTTCGCATCCGGCTCTTGGCCATCTGGGCCAAGAGAGCAGGATCGCGCTCCCCGTTGATCATCGCCTCGAGAATTTCTCTCGCCGATTTGGACCACACACCCGAGGCCACCGAGCTCAGCTTGATGCCGGCATCTTGCAACACCTTCTCCAGCCGCTGGATCTGCTGGGTCCGCATGTCGACCTGCGTCTTGCGATATCGGGTCAGCTCGCGAAGTTGGCGGGTTTCGGGGGGCGGGACGAAGGACGGTCGCACCATCCCGTGAGCAGCGACATCGGCCAGCCACTCGGCATCGTTGAGATCTTCTCCGAACTACGCGGGACCCGCGCGGAGAGGCTCATGTGTCAGGTTCAGCAAACTCTGGGGTCACCCGCGTTGGCGATGGTCGTCGTTCGCGCGACTTCGGAGAACGTGGGCATGCCGAGGTTGACCGAGCTGGTGCGTCGCTCGGCGATGAGGTCCATCTGGGCGAGTTTCTCGCGCGCACCGTCGAGGCTCACGCGTAGGCCCTCGGCCTCGCCAAGCCAGCCGTTGGACTCGGCCTCGTCGATGCGCTCGAGGAGGTTGTCGCGGATCTCGACCAGGCGTGACCGCTCGACGGGGTCGGGGCGGAGCAGCGGACAGCGCAGGCAGCTGTGCTCGTGGATGCACGGGGTCGCGTAGGAGCGGCCACACTCACCGAGGGCGACCTTGCGTCGAGCGAAATGCCCGAGGAACTCCTCCCACTCCTCGTCGGTCGGCATGCGGTATTCCTCTGAGGGCCGCAACGCCCGGCGGCGGTTGATGAAGGAACGGTGACCGCTGATCACCTCCTCGGGATAAACGGCCTTGTAGCCCATGGTCGTGTTGATGTCCCGGTGTCCGGCGACGAGCTGGGCGATGTGCGGGGGCATCCCGTGGAGGATCGCGTCGGTGATGAACATCCGGCGGAAGTCGTGGAAGGTGTAGCGGAGCGTCCGGCCGTCCGGCCCGATGACACCGATCGTTTCGAGCGCGTGATCGAGATATCCCCGCAACGCCGTCTCCGACACCGGATGGTCTTCGAGGCGACGCCGACACTGGAACAACAGTGGCATCGGAGCGTTGTACACGCGTTCGTTCTTGTCGTGGGCGACGACGAGGGGGACGCGTCCCTCGTCGTCGCGGACTCGGCCGACGATCGTGGCGAGCACGTCGGCGAGCTCGGGAGCAACGACGAGAAGGCGCTCGGTGTCGGTCTTCGAGGGGGCGATCTGC
>JBOGGH010000128.1:0-6929 GCA_050743905.1 Acidimicrobiales bacterium | reverse complement strand
GGCCCGGGGGGCCGCCACCTAAGATGACCGCAGGGCCGGCCAGCGGAGCGCGCCGCACGCGGCCGAGCCACGTCGGCACGAGGCGAGGGGACACGCGCATGGCATCGGGCATCGGATCGTGGGGCGTCTACCTCCCGTTCTGGAGGCTCGACCGCAAGGCCATCGGCCTGGCCCTGCGGTCCCCGGCCGGCCGGGGCACCAGGACCGTGGCCTCCTACGACGAGGACACCACCACCCTGGGCGTGGAGGCGGCCCGCCGGGCGGTGGCCACGGGGCAGCCCGGCTCGGTGGACGAGCTGGTCTTCTCCACGCCGGAGCCCGCCTACCAGGACAAGAGCAACGCGTCCGTGGTCCACGCCGCCCTGGGGCTCCCGGCCCGGGCCGGCGCCTACGACATGGTGGGCGCGGCGCGCTCGGCGGTGGGGGCCGTGGTGGCGGCGGCCCGGGCCGGGCGCGACCACCCCGCCATGGCCGTGGTGGCCGAGATCCGCACCGGGCTGGCCGGGGGTCCCGACGAGCGGGAGGCCGGCGACGGGGCGGTGGCCCTCGCCTTCGTCCCCGACGGGGCCGTGGCCGAGCTGGTGGCCCGGAGCGCGGCGAGCGAGGAGTTCCTCGACCGCTGGCGGGAGCCGGGCGAGCCCTTCTCGCACCAGTGGGAGGAGCGGTTCGGCGAGACGGCCTACGTGCCGCTGGCCCAGGAGGCGTTCGCCGAGGCGTGCAAGCAGGCCGGGATCACCCCGGACGGCGTGGACCACCTCGTGGTGTCCGGGCTCCACGCCCGGGCGGTGCGCTCCGTGCGCTCGTCGCTCGGCGTGCCGGCCGGGGCCCTGGTGGGCGACCACGCCGACGTGGCGGGCAACCTCGGCGCGGCGCAGCTCGGGCTGGGCCTGGCCGAGGCGCTGGAGCGGGCGACCCCGGGCCAGGTGGTGGTGACGCTGCACCTGGCGGACGGCGCGGACGCCCTCGTCTGGCGGACCACCGGGAAGCTGCCGGCGGTGCAGGCGGCGCGCCGTGAGGCCGGGCTGGCCACCGTGGAGGAGCAGCTCGCCGCCGGGCGCACCGACCTCCCGTACGCCAGCTTCCTCACCTGGCGGGGCCAGCTCCGCCGGGAGCCCCCGCGCCGCCCGGAGCCGGGGCGACCGGGGGCCCCCAACATGCTGCGCTCCGAGGGGTGGAAGTACGGGTTCAACGCCGGCCGCTGCCTCGAGTGCGGCTTCCGGCACCTGCCGCCCACCCGCGTCTGCCTGCGGTGCAAGGCGGTGGACCAGATGGCGCCCGAGCGCCTGGCCGACGTGAAGGGGGTGGTGGCGACCTTCGCCGTGGACCACCTCGCCTTCAGCATGGCCCCACCGATCGTGGGGGTGGTGGTGGACTTCGACGGCGGCGGGCGCTACCGCTGCGAGCTCACGGACGCCGACGCCGACGCCGTGCGCATCGGCGACCGGGTGGAGATGACCTTCCGCCGCCTGTACACCGCGGACGGCGTCCACAACTACTTCTGGAAGGCGCGGCCGGCGGCGGTGCCGCCCGCCGGGGACGGCGCGGCGAGCGGCGCGGTGCACGGCGCAACGAGCAAGGAGGCGTAGCCATGGCCAGCAGAGGTATCCGCGACCGCGTGGCCGTGGTGGGGATGGGGTGCACCCGCTTCGGCGAGCGGTGGGACAAGGGCGCCGACGACCTCCTGACCGACGCCGCCATGGACGCCGTGGCCGACGCCGGGGTGGCCGTGGACGACATCGACGCCTTCTGGCTCGGCACCATGCAGTCGGGGCAGTCGGGCCTCACCCTCTCGCGGCCGCTGAAGCTGGACTACCGCCCGGTGAGCCGGCTGGAGAACTTCTGCGCCACCGGGTCCGAGGCGCTGCGGAACGCCTGCTACGCCGTGGCCTCGGGCGCCTACGACCTGGCGATGGCCATAGGGGTGGAGAAGCTGAAGGACTCGGGCTACTCGGGCCTGACCGGCGTCCACGGGGTGGGCGACGGCACGGCGGCCCAGCTCTCCTCGCCGGCGGCGTTCTCCTTCCTCGTCCCCTCCTACGCCGCCAAGTACGGGGTGGACCCGGCGGAGATGAAGGAGGTCCTCACCCGCATCGCCTGGAAAAACCACCACAACGGGTCGCTCAACCCGAGGGCCCAGTTCCGCAAGGAGGTGGCGCTCGAGACCATCGCCAAGTCGCCCCGGGTGGCGGGGGACCTGGGCGTGTTCGACTGCAGCGGCGTGGCCGACGGCTCGGCGGCGGCCATTGTCTGCCGGGCCGAGGACGCGCACCGCTACACGGACGCCCCGTTGTACGTGAAGGGGCTGAGCTTCATTGCCGGCCCGGCGGCCGGGCCCATCGACCCCGAGTACGACTACACCACCTTCGAGGAGGTGGTGCGCTCCGCCGCCGACGCCTACCGGCAGGCGGGCGTTACGGACCCCCGGGCCCAGCTCGCCATGGCCGAGGTGCACGACTGCTTCACCCCGACCGAGCTGGTGCTCATGGAGGACCTGGGGTTCGCCGACCGCGGCACCGCCTGGAAGGAGGTGCTGGCCGGCACGTTCGACCTCGACGGCGAGCTGCCGGTGAACCCGGACGGCGGGCTGAAGAGCTTCGGCCACCCGATCGGCGCGTCGGGGCTGCGCATGCTCTTCGAGTGCTGGCTCCAGCTCCGGGGCCAGGCGCCCCCCGAGCGACAGATCGCCACGGTGGGGGAGGGCGGCCGCACGCTGGGACTCACCCACAACCTGGGCGGCGGGCCCGGCGAGTGCGTGAGCTTCGTGGGCGTGGTGGGGACCGAGCCCAGCGCCTGAGGCGCGGGACCGGGGCGCCCCGCCCTACCGCTGCGGTGCGGCCAGCAGCTCCACGAGCGTGCCGTCGGGATCCCGGACGCAGATGGCAGCGCCCATGTCCGTGTCGCGGAGCACGGTGCCGCCGTAGCCGGGCGTGCGGGCCACGACGTCCGCCAGGTCGTCCACGGTGACCGAGAGATGGGTGAGCCCGGGCTCGTTCATCGGCCGGGACCGGGGTGGGGGGTTGCCCTCGCGGTCGAAGCGGAGCAGCTCCAGGACGAAGCCGTCGAGGCGCAGGTACACGGCGGTGAGGTTGGCCGGCGGGCCCACCTGGCAGAGCTTGGCGGTGGGCTCGTCCGGCGGGACCAGCTCGCGCTCGTAGGTGAACCCCAGCAGCTCCTCGTAGAAGCGGCGGCTGCGGGCGAGGTCCTCGACGGCGAGCCCCACCCAGTTGAACCGGGCCCGGCCGCTCACCGCCGCGTCCCGTCCGCTCTGTCCTGCGCCACCCTGCACGCCACCCTCCACCGTGGTCCCTCCCTCCGTCGCCGCCGCGTGCGGCCGCCGCCCGGCGGGCAGCCGGCGACCGGCCGATACTATTGGTCGCCGGTCGGCGTGCGGGTTCCCGCAGCGGGGGCCGCGCCGAGCGGAGAAGGTGGTGGTGGATGGCCAGGGCGCTGGGGACCGATCCCATGGCGGAGGACGAGGACCAGGCGGCGCTGCGCCAGCTCGCCCGGGACCTGGCACGCCGCGAGGTGGCGCCGCGGGCCGCCCACGGCGACGAGTCCGGCGAGGTGCCCCACGAGGTCGTCAAGGCGCTCGCCGCGGCGGACCTCTTCCGGGTGACCATCGGCGAGCGCTGGGGCGGGCTCGGCTTCGGCGACGTGGAGGCGTCCATCGTCCTCGAGGAGATCGCCCGGCACGACGTGTCGTCGGCCATCTGCTGCCAGCTCGCCTACAACGGCCCGGCCCGGGGCATCGAGCACCTCGGCTCGCCGGCCCTCCAGGACCGCTGGCTGCCGGCGGTGGCGGACGGGCAGGCCATCATCAGCATCGGCATCACGGAGCCTGACGCCGGCTCGGCGGTGCAGGCCATGCGCACCGCGCTCACCGGGGACGGGCCCGGGCGGTGGCGGCTCGACGGCTACAAGAACTACTCCACCCTGGGCCACGCCGCCGCCGGCGTCCTGGTCTGGTGCCGCTGGCCGGGGGGCGAGGGCGCCAGGGGGATCGGTGCCGTGGTGGTGCCGATGGACCGCGAGGGCGTGGCGGTGACCGGCCGCCATCGCGGCATGGGGATCCACGCGGCGACCGAGGCCGAGATCGCCTTCGACGGCGTCCCCCTCACCGAGGACGACGTGCTGCTGGCCGGGGACCCGTCGTCCACCGCGGCGTTCAAGGTGCTCCTGGCCCACCTCAACCACGAGCGGTGCGGCAACGCCGCCATGTGCGTGGGCGCGGCGCAGGGGGCGCTGGAGCGCGCCGTGCGCTACATGCGCGACCGGGAGGTGGGGGGCCGGCCGATCGGCGAGCTGCAGGGGCTCCAGTGGAAGCTGGCCGACATGGCGGTCCAGCTCGACGCGGCGCGCCTCCTCCTGGCCCGCGCCGTCCGGCTGGCCGGGCCCGGCGGCACCCCGCCGGCGCTGGAGACCGCCATGGCCAAGACCGCCGCCAACCTGGCGGCCAAGCTCGTCTGCGACGAGGCCATCCAGATCCACGGCGGCTACGGCTACAGCCGCGAGTACCCCCTCGAGCGCGCCTACCGCGACATCCGGGGCCTCTGCATCGGGGCCGGGACGGTGGAGGCCCAGCGGAACTACATCGGGTCCAGCGTGGCCCGGGGCGCCACCACGGTCTCGCCCGGGTGGTGCGACCCGCTGGCCGACTGACGGCACCGCCGCCGGAGCGCCCGCCGCCCGCCCGGCGTCAGCGGGGTCAGCGGGGCGCGCGGCCCAGGGCCCGGAAGGCGAACGACACCAGCAGGTCGACCGTGGGCCGGTCCGGGGCCCGGTCGTGGATGAGGTGCCGTCGCACGGTCTCGTCCACGTACCCGAAGATCAGCCAGGCGTCGCGCGACGGGTCCGGGCTGTGCCCACCGCCGGCCCGCACGGCCGCGGTGACCTCGCGCTCGAGCGGCGCCACGATGGCCGACTGGTTGCGGTCGTAGCGGTCCGGGTAGTGCACGGCCATGCGCCCTATCCCCACGCTCCACGGGAGGGCGCGCCGGGCGGTGGGCGGTGAGGCCTGCCGCACGAAGCCCTCGATCCACGCCGCGATCCGCCCGAAGGGATCCTCCGCGGTCGACATGCGGCGCTCCAGGTACTCCACCATGCGCCGCGTGCCCTCGTCGTAGGCCACGAGGAGCAGGTCGTCCTTGGAGCGGAAGTGGCGGTAGAAGGCCTTGGTCGAGAGGCCCGCCTCCTCCAGGATCTCGCGCACGGAGGGCTCGATGGTGCCCACCCGGGCGGCCACCGTCCAGGTGGCGTCGATGAGGGCCTGGACCTCGTCGTTGTCGGCCTCCGGCCCGCCCGCCTCCGGCCCGCCCGCACCGGCCACGCCCTGCACCCCTGGTGCTCCGAGCAGCCCCACGGGGTGCGATGTTACGTCCCCCGGGCCCGGGCGGGCCGCGCTCCCGCAGGACCGGCCGGGGCGCGGCCGGGGGGCACAGCCAGAGCCTCGCCGGCCGCAGGGTGCCCGGCGGCGCCGGCGGTCCGTCTCTACTGCAAAGCGTTCGCAAGAAGTCTAGGCTGGGCCGGTGTCCCCCACCGCACCGCAGCGCCGTGGTCAGTCGCTCCGCCGGGGGCTGAGCAGGACCGAGTGGTCGAGGGTGGCGGGCATGGCGGCCACGGTCCTGGGCCTGTTCGTGGTGGGCTTCGCGCTGCTCGCCGCAGCCGCCCCGCACCACTACCGCATGTCCAGGACCGAGGTGTTCGGGATCGGCACCGGCGTGCTGGCGCTCACCCTCGGGATGCGCCACGCGTTCGACGCCGACCACATCTCGGCCATCGACAACACCACCCGCAAGCTCATGGCCGAGGGCAGGCGGCCGATGAGCGTGGGGTTCTTCTTCTCCCTCGGCCACTCCACCGTCGTCTTCGTCCTGGCCGTCCTGCTGAACTTCGGGATCCGGGCCCTCGACGCGCAGGTGAGGAGCGGCAGCTCGGGCCTGCACGCCGTGACCGGGGTCATCGGGACGTCGGTCTCGGGGACGTTCCTCTACGTGATCGCCGCCCTCAACATCGTGGTCTTCCTGTCGATCCTCCGGGCCTTCCGGGACCTGCGCGGCGGGCGCTTCGACGAGGAGGAGCTGGAGCGCCAGCTCGAGCAGCGGGGCCTGATGAACCGGTTCTTCGGTCCGCTCGCCCGCCGGGTGGACGCGCCCTGGAAGATGTACCCGGTGGGCGTGCTGTTCGGCCTGGGCTTCGACACCGCCACCGAGGTGGCCCTGTTGGTCCTCTCGGGCACGGCGGTGGCGGGCGGCCTGCCCTTCTGGGCGATCCTGAGCCTGCCCGTGCTGTTCGCCGCCGGCATGTGCCTCTTCGACACGATGGACGGGTGCTTCATGAACTTCGCCTACGGCTGGTCGTTCTCCCGCCCGGTCCGGAAGATCTACTACAACCTCGTCATCACCGGGCTCTCGGTCGGGGTGGCGCTGGTGATCGGCACGGTGGAGCTGGTGGCGCTGCTCGGGACAGCGCTGCACCTCCACGGCGGCATCTGGGACGCGACGGCCGGGTTCGACGTCAACACCGCCGGCTTCGTGATCGTGGGGCTCTTTGTCCTCACCTGGGCCGTGGCCCTGGCCGTGTGGCGCTGGGGGAGGCTCGAGGCGAAGTGGGAGGCCGGCCTCGTGGCTGCTGCGCCCTCGGAGCGCCGGGAGCACGCCGACGCCTGAGTGGTCCGCGTCGGCCCGGCGGCCGGTCCCCGCGGGTACCATGACCCGTCCGATGCCGACGCCCGGACCGGTGGTGGTGGTGCCGGCGGAGCGGTGGCGCCGCGGCAGGTGGGCGGCGCCGTGGAGGGGGAGGCGATGCCGAGGTTCCGGGACGTGGTGCGCGGGGGAGCGTTGCCGGCCGGCGCGCTGCTGGCCGCTGCCGTCGTGGTGGCTGCCGTCGTGGCCTCCGGCATGAGCGCGGTCCTCGCAGGCGCCGGCGTGGCC
>JBOGGH010000127.1:0-6933 GCA_050743905.1 Acidimicrobiales bacterium | reverse complement strand
GCCACGGGCTGGTGCAGGCGGTGCGGGTGCCCGCCGGGCGGTGGGCCGTCACCTTCGCCTACCGCCCGCCCGGCCTGGACGCCGGCCTCGGCGTCTCGGCGGCCGGGCTGGCCGCCATGGCGGCGCTCGGCCTGGCGTGGTGGTGGCGCCGGTACCACCGGTAGGGTGCCCGCATGCTCCGGGTGGGTGTGGTGGGCGCGGGAGGCCGGATGGGCAGGGAGATCTGCCGGGCCCTGGCCGCCGCCGGCGACCTCGAGCTGGTGGCGGCGTGCGACCCGGCCGTCGCCGGGCGGGACCTGGCGGAGGTGGAGCCGGGCCTGCCGGCGCTCGCCGTGGCGGAGGACGTGGAGGGGCTGGACGGCGCCGAGGTGGTGGTGGACTTCACCACGGCCGCCGTGGCGCGCCGGACCCTCGCCTGGTGCGCCGGCCACGGCGTGCACGCGGTGGTGGGCACCACCGGCCTCGACCGCCGGGACCTGGACGAGGCGGTGCGGGCGCTGGCCGGCTCCGGGGCCAACGCCGTGGTGGCGGCCAACTTCGCCGTGGGCGCCGTCCTGCTGATGCGGTTCTGCGAGCTGGCGGCCCCGTACATGGACTCGGTGGAGGTGATCGAGCTCCACCACGACCGCAAGCGCGACGCGCCGTCCGGGACGGCGCTGCACACCGCCGAGGGCATAGCCAGGGCCCGGCAGGCGGCCGGGTGCGGGCCCCTGCCGCCGGACCCCACCACCGAGCTGGTGCTGGAGGGCGCCCGCGGCGGCGAGGGCCCCGGCGGGGTGCGGGTGCACTCGGTCCGCCTCCCGGGCCTGGTGGCCCACGAGGAGGTGGTGTTCGGCGCCACCGGGCAGAGCCTCACCCTCCGCCACGACGCCTTCGACCGGGCCTCGTTCATGCCGGGCGTCCTGATGGCCGTCCGGCAGGTGCCGGACCGGCCCGGCCTGACCGTGGGGCTCGAGGCGCTCCTGGGCGTGTAGGTGCGGGAGCGGATCCTCCAGGCGACGTACGACTGCGTGGCCCGCTGGGGCCTCGCCAAGACCACCGTCGAGGACGCCGCCCGCGCCGCCGGGGTCTCGCGGGCCACCGTCTACCGCTACTTCCCCGGCGGGCGCGACGAGCTGCTGAGCGCCGTGGTGGCCTGGGAGGACGCGCGCTTCTTCACCCGCCTCTACGAGGCCGTCCAGTCGGCGGCGTCGCTGGAGGAAGTGCTCGAACGCGGCCTGGCCTTCGCCCACCGGGCCATCCGGGAGCACGAGGTCCTCCAGCGCATCCTCGAGACCGAGCCCGAGATCCTCCTGCCGCGGCTCACCGTGGAGAGCGAGGGCACCCAGGAGGTGATCGCCGACTTCCTGGCGCCGTACCTGGCCCGCCAGCCGCTGGCCCCGGGGGTGGGCGCGGCGGAGGCGGCCGACTTCCTGGCCCGGATGGTCCTCTCCTACATCGCCTCGCCCGGCCGCTGGGACCTGGACGACCCGGCGCAGGTGGCGCGCCTGGTCCGCGCCGAGCTGCTGGGGGGCGTCCTGCCGCCGGGCGGGCGCTAGCGCGGGTCCACGGGCCGGTCCGGGCTGCCGGGCCGGCGGGCCAGGACCTCCCCGTGGAGGACGGCGAACCAGCCGTCCGGCGCCTCGGCCCACCCCCGCCAGGCGCCGGCCATGGCCTCCAGCTCGTGGTCGCCGGCGAGGCCCTGGTCCCGGGCCCGGTCGGCGAAGGCCGAGCGGAGGACCCGGTCGGCCCACAGCCCGCCCCACCACGCCCGCGAGGCCGGGTCGGCAAAGGTCCACGTGGAGCTGGTGGCCCGCGGCTCGTCGAAGCCGGCGGCCTGCACCCAGCCCAGGAGGTGCCGCCCGGCGTCCGGCTCGCCCCCGGCGCGGCGGGCGAGGCGGCGGTAGAGGTCGAGCCACCGGTCGAGCGCCGGGTGGGCGGGGGACCAGGCGAAGGCGGCGTAGTCGGCGTCGCGCACGGCCAGGAGGCCGCCGGGCCGCAGCACCCGGCGCAGCTCGGCCAGGGCCTCCACCGGGCGCTCGAGGTGCTGGAGGAGCTGGTGGGCGTGGGCCACGTCGAAGGAGCGGTCGTCCAGGTCGAGCGCGTAGGCGTCGCCCACGGCGAAGGCCACGCTCGCCCCGCCCGCGTCGGTGGCGGCGGCGGCCGCCCTGGCCACCACCTCGGCCGAGGCGTCCACGCCGAGCACCCGTCCCGGGGCCACCCGCCGGGCCAGGTCCACCGTCACCGTCCCGGGCCCGCAGCCGGCGTCCAGCAGGTCCATCCCCGGGCGCAGCTCCCCCAGCAGGTAGCCGGCCGAGTTCTCGGCGGTGCGCCACTCGTGGCTGCGCAGGACGGACTCGTGGTGCCCGTGGAGGTATTGACGATGAGACATATTTCGCCGTATCGTATCAACCATGCGTGCAGCCGGGGCCGGCCTCCGGGCGACCGGGGGCGGGACCGTGGGCGTGGTGCGCCACCTGGGGACCGACGACCGGTCGTCCCAGCGGATCCGCGTGGTGGACGCCACCCTCCGCTGCGTCGCCCGCCAGGGGATCCACAAGACCACCGTGGACGACGTGGCCCGCGAGGCCGGCGTGTCCCGGGCCACCCTCTACCGGGCGTTCCCGGGCGGCAAGGAGGCCGTGCTCTCGGCGGTGGTGGAGACCGAGGTGGCGCGCCTCTTCTCCGCCCTGGCGGTGGCCATGGGCGGGACCCACGACCTCGAGGACGCGCTGGTGGCCGGCATGGTGGAGGCCGCCCGCCGGCTCACCGGCCACCCGGCGCTCCGCGCCCTGCTGCGCCACGAGCCGGACGTGGTGCTGCCGCACCTGGCCTTCGACCGCATGGACCGGGTGCTGCTGGTGGCCGGGGACTTCGCCGCCCCGTTCCTGGCCCGCTGGCTGGAGCCGGACCAGGCGGCCCGGGCCGCCGAGTGGGCCGTGCGCATCCTCGTCTCGTACCTGTCCACGCCCCGCGCGGGCGCGGACCTCACCGACGCCGGCGACGCCCGGCACGTGGTGGGCACCTTCGTCATCCCCGGCATCCAGGCGCTCCAGGCCGGGAGCCACCATCCGTGGGAGGAACCATGACCACCGACATGCGCAGCAACGCCGAGATCATCGGGCGGGAGGACGTGCACGACTTCGCCGCGGTGATGGCCATGGTCGGCACCGAGGAGCCGGGCGGCCGCCACGTGGTGCCCGACCCCTGCCCGGCCGAGTTCACGTGGGACTACGAGAAGGGGACCCGGCCCAAGCTGGAGAAGCTCTACGAGAAGGCCAAGAAGGCCCAGTGGAACGCCCAGACGGACCTCCCCTGGCACCTGGAGGTGGACCAGGAGGCGGTGGTGGCGGCTAACTCCGAGGCCAACGGCGAGGCCGACCGCTGGGCCGGCACCGACTACTCGGGCACCGTGCTCGAGCGGTGGACCGACGCCGACTGGCTGCGGCTGGGGGTGGAGAACCAGAACTGGCTCCTCTCCCAGTTCCTCCACGGGGAGCAGGGCGCCCTGCTGTGCACGGCCAAGATCGTGGAGACCGTCCCGTGGATCGACGCCAAGTACTACGCCGCCACGCAGGTGATGGACGAGGCCCGGCACGTGGAGGTCTTCTCCAAGTACCTGGACGAGAAGCTGTCCGGCCACTACCCGATCAACGCCCACCTCGGCCTGTTGCTGGACGACATCATCGGCGACGCCCGGTGGGACATGATGTACCTGGGCATGCAGATCATGGTGGAGGGGCTGGCGCTGGCGGCGTTCGGCTTCATCCACCAGATGACCACCGAGCCGCTGCTGAAGCAGCTCCTCCGCTACGTCATGGCCGACGAGGCCCGCCACGTGGCCTTCGGCGTGCTCAGCCTCCAGGAGTACTACGGCGAGCTCTCCGCGGCCGAGCTGCGGGAGCGCCAGGAGTTCGCCTTCGAGGCGGCGGTGCGGATGAAGGACCGGATGCTCATGCAGGAGGTGTGGGAGCGCCTGGAGGTGCCGCGCCAGGACGTCCTGAAGGTGGTGTCCCAGGCGCCCGAGCGCGACGACTTCCAGATCCTGCTCTTCTCCAAGATCGTGCCCAACCTGAAGAAGCTCGGGCTGCTGGACGCGGCCGACGGCTGGCTGCGGCAGAAGTTCACCGAGATGGGGGCGATCGCCTTCGAGGACCTCACCGACGCCACCGAGGATGCCGACGCCTTCGCCGACGGGTCGCCGGCCGAGCGCCAGGTGGCGTAGCCCCGGGAGGGGCGCGGGCCTGCTGGTAGCCTGGGTGCCTGATGGCACCGCGTGACCAGGCACCCCGTTTCGGCACGCTGGTGACGGCGATGGTGACCCCGTTCGACGCGGCCGGGGCCATGGACCCGGACGCCGCGGCGACGTTGGCGCGCTGGCTCGTGGACCACGGCAGCGAGGGGCTGGTGGTCGGCGGCACCACGGGCGAGTCGCCGGTGCTGGACGACAAGGAGCGCCTCGACCTGTGGCGGGCCGTGGCCGGCGCCGTGACCGTGCCGGTGGTGGTGGGCGCCGGGACCAACGACACCCGCCACTCGGTGGAGCTGGCCGCCGCCGCCGCCGACGCCGGGGCCGCCGCCGTCCTGGTGGTGACCCCCTACTACAGCCGGCCCTCCCAGGAGGGCCTCCTCGGGCACTTCACGGCGGTGGCCGCCGCCACCGGGCTCCCGGTCCTCCTCTACGACATCCCCGTCCGCACCGGCCGGCGGATCCACCCCGAGACGGTGCTGCGGCTGCTGGAGGCGGCGCCCAACGTGGTGGGGGTCAAGGACTCCACGAGCGACCCGGCCGGCAGCGCGCGCCTCATGGCGCGGGCCCCGGACTGGTTCGAGGTCTACTGCGGCGACGACGCGCTGGGCCTCCCGCTCCTGGCCCTGGGAGCGGCCGGGCTGGTCAGCGTGGCGTCCCACTGGGCCGGCCGCGAGCAGGCGGCCATGGTGGCGGCGTTCCGCAAGGGGGACGTCGAGGGCGCCCGGCACGCCAACGCCCGGCTGGTGGAGTCCTACGCGTTCGAGTCCACCGAGCTGTTCCCCAACCCGCTGCCGGCCAAGGCGGCCTGCCGGGCGCAGGGGCTGGCGGTGGGCCAGTGCCGCCCGCCCATGGGCGCGGCGCCGCCGGAGCTGGACGGCGAGGCGCGGTTGATCCTGAACCGCCTCTCGGGTGAGCCGATTGCCTGATCGGCGCCGACGCCAGCCGGTACGCATCGTCTTCCTCGGGGGGTTGGGGGAGATCGGTCGTAACTGCGCGTGCGTGGAGGTGGACGGGCGGATCCTGGTCCTCGACTGCGGGATCATGTTCCCGGACCCGGACATGCCCGGGGTGGACCTGGTCCTCCCGGACTTCTCGTACCTCCACGACAACGCCGAGCGCGTGGACGGCGTGATCCTCACCCACGGGCACGAGGACCACACCGGCGGGCTGGCGTTCCTCCTCCGGGACCTCGAGCTCACCATCTACGGCTCGGAGCTCTCGCTGGGCCTGGCCCGGAACCGGATCGACGAGGCGGGCCTGTCCGGGCGAGCCCGCTACGTGCCGGTGGGCGACGGGGAGCGGCGGCGGATCGGGCCGTGCGACGTCGAATTCATCCCGGTGACCCACTCGGTGCCCAACGCCTTCGCCATCGCCTTCCACACGCCCCAGGGGGTGGTGCTGCACTCCGGCGACTTCAAGCTGGACCTGCAGCCGGTGGACGGGCGGCGCACCGACCTGGCCCGCATCGGGGCGCTGGCGTCCGAGGAGGGGATCCGGCTGCTCCTGTCCGACTCCACCAACGCCGAGGAGCCCGGCTTCACCCCCTCGGAGAGCACCGTGGGGGTGACCATGCGGCGGGTGTTCGCCGCCCGGCCGGGGCGCCGGGTGGTGGTGGCCTGCTTCGCCAGCCACATCCACCGCGTGCAGCAGGTGATCGACGCCGCCGTGGCCAGCGGCCGCCGGGTGGCCACCCTGGGCCGCTCCATGGGCAAGAACGTGGAGCTGGCGCTGCGCCTGGGCATCCTGAGCGTGCCCGAGGGGACGCTGGTGGACATCGAGGAGGTGGACCAGCTTCCCGACGGCGAGATCTGCGTGGTCTCCACCGGCTCGCAGGGCGAGCCGATGTCCGCCCTCTCGCTGATGGCCACGGGCGACAACAAGCGCCTCCGGATCGAGAAGGGGGACGTGGTGGTGATCAGCGCCCACCCGATCCCGGGCAACGAGTGGTCGGTGGGCCGGGTGATCGACGAGCTGCACCGGCGGGGGGCCGAGGTGGTGCACTCGGGCGCCGAGGCGGTGCACGTGAGCGGCCACGCCCGCCAGGGGGAGCTGCAGACGCTGCTCTCGGTGGCGCGGCCGCAGAGCTTCGTCCCGGTGCACGGCGAGTACCGGCACATGGTCCACCACGCGGCGCTGGCCCGCTCGATGGGCGTGCCGGCCGAGCAGGTGCTGCTGTGCGAGGACGGCGACGCGGTGCGGCTGGACGGCCGGGGGCTGCACCGCGACGGGTCGGTCCCCGCCGGCTACCTCTACGTCGACGGCACGGTGGGCGACGTGGGCCACGGCGTGCTGCGGGACCGCAGGGTGCTGGCCGAGGAGGGCGTGGTGGTGGTGGTGGCCACGGTGGACCTCCACCGCGGCGTCCTCAGCGGGACCCCCGAGATCGTCACCAAGGGCTGGGTCCACGCGCCGGAGGCCGAGGAGCTGCTGGGCGAGGCGAGCCAGGTGGTGGCCGACGCCCTGGCCAAGGCCATGGCCGGCGGCGCGGCCGACGTGGAGGTGCTGAGCCGCCACGCCCGGAAGGCACTGGGCCGGCTGGTGGGCGAGCGGACCCGCCGCCGCCCCATGATCGTCCCCGTGGTGATGGTGGTCTAGACGAGTGATTCCAAGGGATCGCCACCCTGTGACGATCCACCACCGTCGCGAAAAAGGTGTCCAAGATCGGCGTTGCTCAAAGCCACTTCGACCTTGGAGGTCTGACC
>JBOGGH010000126.1:0-6939 GCA_050743905.1 Acidimicrobiales bacterium | reverse complement strand
CACCGCGGTTGAGCCGGAACGCAAGAGCGTCTCGCTTCCGGCGGTAGCTGGCAGGGTTGGCCACGTGTCGGCGCGTTGTTCGGGGACAGCGGCCCCGTGAATGGAGATCCGAGGACGAGCACGGTAGTGGCAAGCTGATCTCATGTTCGAGCTGTTCTCCGAGCGGTCTCGACGGGTACTCGTCCTGGCTCAGGAGGAGGCACGGCTCCTCCGCCACCGCCGGATCGGCGTCGAAGACCTGCTCCTCGGCCTCCTCCACGACTCTGGCAGCCTCGCCGCGCGCGCCCTGGGATTTCTCGGGATCTCGCTCGAAGCAGCACGTGCGCGGATCGCAGCCACACCGTCCGCCCGGCCCGTGGACCGGCCGCCGCCCTTCACCGGGCCGGCGAAGCGGGCCCTCGAGCGAGCCCACCAGGTGTCCTTGGCGATGGACGAAACGACGGTGACGACGAAGCACCTTCTCCTCGGGCTCCTCGATGTCGACGACGCCTCCTCGTCCCAACTGCTCGGGTCCTTTGGAGTGACCGCTCCGCACGCGCGCTCGGCCCTCGATGCGTTGCCCGGCGTGGAGCCGGATCTCCCTCGTGACCGACCCCGGCCGAGGGCCTACTTTGTGGGCGCCGGGGACGACATCTTCGAGTCCGAGGCCATGGTCACAGGGCCCGTGAGGGGGTCGCCGCCCCCCGAGCTGCCGGCTGCCCTGGTTGCAGAGCTCGAGACCCGCTACGAGCTGCTTCCCGTGCACCGCATCCGCAGAGACGCCGACTTCTGGGCGCTTCGCCGCGTCGAGGAGGAACACGTCGAACGTCTCGCTCGTCGGCACCTACTTGAGAGGTGACTCGCGGTGCCGCGTTGGACTGGTGGCTCGGAGAGGTGCAGAGGCGCTGCTCGGGAACGACGGCGCGCATCCACCGAGAGGAGCAGCGCCGTTTGCACCGAGCCGTTCGACACCGGACCTTCCGATCCAATGCGGTGGTCCAGCTCTACTGGAACACCGCGGGCCCTGGAGGAAGAACGTGGTTCGGCAATCGCTACGTGTCGATCCGGCGCTACACCTTCAGGATCCGCTGGCGGCCGTGACGACATCGCCCGCAAACCGGCGATTGGGGGCGCGGCGGGACGGCGGTGGATGGAGCGGTAGGGGCATGGTCGTGGTCGCCTCAGCTCGCCGGCTCTAGGTTGGTACTTCGTGCACGCGAAGACCGATACGCCGCACGGCGTTCCGCCGCACTACCGCTTGGAGCTCGGCCCCCCGGCGCCTGACGATTACCTCACGCTACGGGCCTCATCAGGTCTCTCGCCTCGACGTCCAGACCAAGCGGTCGCCGCTCTCGGAGGCGAATGGGCCGCAATCCACGTGGTCCACGAGCCCTCAGGATCAACGGTGGGGATGGGAAGAGTCATCGGTGACGGCGGCTGGTACTTCCATGTTCTCGACATGGCCGTTCTCCCCGAACACCAGCAGCGCGGACTTGGTGACGCCATGGTCAGCGCCCCAATAGGGTTTTCGGCACCCATAGGTACGGCCCGACGCCTACGCCGTGTGAGTCCAAACGGAACCGCCATGAGAAGCCACGCCCGGCCTGCGATCGAGGTCGACACTGTTCCGCTGAACCTACCCGTCGTCATGTCTGCCGAAGTCGAGGTCGCGGGTGCCCAAATCCTGAATCACTTTGAGTAGAGCACCTGCATAGGCATGCCCTGTGCATGCCTATGCAACAGTTCGCTCGACCAACGCTTCGCTCGCGAACGCGCAAGCGTGCGGGCTGCTCGCGTCCGCGCCACCTTGCCTATGCTGCATAGGCAACGGCTGAGTAGGTCCCCACAAACTGTCCCCATAAACACAGAAGCCGCGGACCAAACATGCTGGTCAGCGGTCCTGTGGATACGCAAGACGGCGCGGAAAACGCCCGTACTTGGTGGCGGGGGAATTCGAGCGTCTCGCGGCCATCGAGTTACAGACCCGACGAAGCCGCTGGCCGGCGTGGTGTGCGTATGCACTGCATAGGGCGCCTGCCCTGCTCAACACCGCGGTGCCCGCCAGCGACGCCCGAGAAACGCGAACCCGCGACGCTGGCGACGAAGGCGCTGTCTGTGCTGCCTGGTCGACCCGCTCTACGCAGAGCGCTCGAACACGGCCCGTTCGAGCCGACGGATGCGCTCGGCCACGCTTGATCCGCTACCCTCGTCCTCGGCACGGAGCCGATCAAGTGCCCAGATGCGGATCAGCGTGGAGACGGGCAAGTTCGCCTTCTCGGCGGCCCGGTGCAGCCGGGTGTGCTCGTCAGCGGACAACCGAACCGAGACGACGGTGGGTCGGCCGAGGTTGGGGCGAGTGACCGCGACGCCCTCGGGCACGGTGTCTTCGATGTCGTAGTTTTCTGCCGCTGCTCCCTCTTCGGCCAGCATGTCCTCGATCTTCTTGCTCATCAGTCCTCCTTTGCGTAAAGGCGTCGCTCTCGTGGGCTTGCGACCCAGGCATTGGCGCCCCACCACTCCCCGGCAGGTTGCTCCGCCTCGTCGATGTCAGCTGCGACCAAGATGACGACGAGGATGTCCCTGGCACTCGCCGAGTAGCCGATCACCCGTACCGCCCGACCACTCCGGCTCGCCGGATCCGGGGTCAGCCAGACCGCATGGTTCTCGTTCACCACCTCGTCGGCCCATGCTGGGGCGACGTCATGACGCGAGCGGACGTAGTCGGCCCGCTTGCGCCAGTCCACTCTTACCACACCTACATACTACTACGTCCCACTACGCCATCCAAAGCACTGCCAGTGCTACTCCAGATGCGGCTTCGGCCCGTTACCGAGCTCGAGAGCTCATACACCCGCATCATCATCCCTGGTCGACACCACGATCGAGTCTTCGGCGTGCACAGGGAGCCGGGCGTCAATGTCCAGTTCACGGCCGATGGATGGCATTCTCGGCACCCACAGGGTCAGAGCCCGCCAATGTCCGCTGCGCACCTTCATGCTCGGGATGCTGCTCACCTGTGCCGACCACCGCCCGGCACACCTCTCCCGTGTGCACGAGGCGCTCGTCTCGCTCCCCCTCTTCGACCGTCGGCGTCTCGGAGTCGAAGCCAACTGGCACGGGATCCCCCACCAGCTCACCTATCGCCAGGTGGAGTACCTCAACGCCTTGGTCGAGACGGCGATCGGAAAAGACGAGCCCGACGGGCTCGCCTCCGCGTCGCTGCAGCGCTTCGTCGACGCGCTCATCGAGGCGAGCGTGCCCACAACCGCGAGGCGGGCGTCGACCTCGCTCGCCGTCGACTGGACCGACTACGAGAGCTTCGCCCATCCGCCGGGACGCGACGGCATCTCGGCTGACCCCGAAGCTGCCTGGGGACACCGGCGCGGCGGCGGGCCGGGCGAAAAGAGCGAGCTGTTCTTCGGCCACTACTGCTCTCTCGCCACGATGGTGAGAGACGAAGACGGCCCCAAGACCCCCGAGCTCGTCTCGCACATGACGCTCAGCGCCTGTTCGCACGACCCGGTCCCGGTCTTCGCCAGGGACCTCGTCCAGGCGGCAGCAGACGGGAGACTCCACCTGGGCGATGTGCTCTGCGACTCGGGCTACGCCCACCGCGTCCCCGAGCACTTCGCACTGCCGCTGCGTCGGGCAGGGGCAGCACTCGTGATCGATCTCCATCCCCAGGACCGAGGCCCCCAGGGCACCCATGGCGGTGCGATCTGCCACAACGGCAACCTCTACTGCCCGGCCGCTCCGAAAAGGTTGTTCGAGCTCTCCCCGCTCGCACGCGACGCCAGCGCCGAACAGGTCGTTGCGCACGACGAACGGGCCGCCGAGCTCGCCCGCTACAAGCTCGGCCGCCTCAGCGCCGACGACGCAGACGGCTACCACCGGGTCATGTGCCCAGCCGCCTTGGGCAAGGTCCGCTGCCCGTTGCGGGAGTCCTCGATGATGCTCGACCTCACCCGGCCCGAGGTCATCTCGCCGCCAGAGGACCCACCCACCTGCTGCACGCAGCGCACCGTCACCGTCCCGCCGTCGGTCAACGCCAAGACCGCCCAGAAGCACGACTATCCCTCCAGGCCTTGGCGCCGCTCTTTCGCTCGCCGCACCGGCGTCGAGCGCTCGAACTCCCGGGTGAAGGACCCAGCGACGATCGACATCGGGAAAGGCTGGTGCCGGCTGATGGGACTCGTCGGGCCGACGCTGTTCCTCGCCGCGGCTCTCGCCATCCGCAATCTCGCGGTCGCCGACGCCTTCGATGCCCGCCAAGAAGAGAACCAGCGCCGCGCTGCTGCCGGACGGCCGGCTCGGACTCGGCGGCGGCGGCGGACCACGCTCAGCGACCTCGTCAGCGCATCCCCGTAGTCGCCTGCACGTTCCCGCGGAAACACCGTGCTGGACTCGTCTCGGCGTGGCCGTGGCCGAGCATCCGCAGCTTGGCACGACCCATCGCGCTTCTGGGTTTGTCGCACCCCGATGACAGGATGCCGACAGCTCGAAACGTGAAGTAGTCCCCACGCAAAACGTGAAGACCTCGTGGTGGCGGGGGTAGGATTTGAACCTACGACCTTCGGGTTATGAGCCCTAGCTGGGCCGTCTGACCAGTGCTAGCCAATGATGGCCAGTACCACTCCGTAGGCCACTACTAGCACTTCTGCGAAGTCTCACCCCTCGCACCAGCGGCGCCGTCGGACGACCCCGTCCGGAAAAGTAGGGGTGGATTAGGGATGAGGGTGGGGCGACATGACCTGCCCGGCCCTCACGAGCGCTCGGCGCTGGCTTCCTCGCCGAACCAGCAGTCGGCGCAGTAGAAGTCACCATCGTCGCTGTAGTGGTGGCCGTCGGGGTGGATGAGCACGGTGTCGACGGAGGTGCCGCACCCGTCGCAGAAGACCCACTCGGCGGGCCGCCAGAGGGGCTTGGTCGCCATGTGCTCGATCTCGCCGACGAGCCGGACGAGGTTGGCGTCGCCCCGCTCGGGAACGTCCTCCGAGAGAACGAGGTGGTAGCGGATCAGCTCGGTGATGTCGGACACGGTGTACATCGGCTCCTGCTCCTTCCGGTGGGTTGATGGGCGCGGACCCACCACGGGAGGGCAAGCAGGGGGCAAGGGCAGCCTGTGCAACCGGCCGGGAGTACCGGAGCGCAGCGGCGGCTCGGACCGCCTTGCGGCCTGCGACCCCCGTGGCAGGCTGTGACACGAAACCCACACCTCGAAGCGCAGTAACGCGATGCAACCGTCCGGGATCGCGGCGACCTGATTCGCTCCGCCCGACGATCCACGGGCGAGCACGGGCACGCACCACGGCGTGACCGCCGAATGATCCCCGGCGCCGACGGTGCCGTGACGGTCGAGCCGTGGCCCGACGGTGGCGACGGTGAGGGGTGGCGAGCGATGCGCTCCCCGTCCCTCCGCGGAGCGGATACGCCGCTTCACCGTGCGGCGACGCGCCCGGACTCCTCCAAGGCTCAAGCCGTGCCTCGCGAATCGCGAGGGCCTGTTCCGGTGTCCGTTCTCCGCCGCCCGACAGGAGCGTCGTATCCGCTCCGCAGAGGGCCGAAGAGATGCCATCCCCCGCCTCCCACCACACCGTCCGCACCGTCGCGGACCACGTTCGTCACGTTCTGTTCCCCTCCCGCCGCCAGGTGGTGATCACCATGACGGTCGACATCGCGGCGATGATGCTGGGCGTCCCGTTCCCCGCCCACGTCGTCGTCGACGTGGTGATTCACGTCGCCTTCCGGGTGATCCGGCGGTAGCCACGGCCCTCCCGGATCGGTCGATGACACACCGGAGGTGTACAGCTCTCGGCAACCGCCAGAGTTGGCGCGGGAGGACCACGGTGTCGGCAAAGGGCCGGCACTCCCCCGTTCCACAAGCCGCGGACGAGGTGAACGATGGACCTCAACGGTTCGGCCACGCCATGGCCGGGAGCGATCCGGGCGTATTCAAGCCCGGGGCTTTCGACCTGTCTCGACGAGCGGCGGCTCTACAGCGACGGCTCCCCCGTCCCGATCTCCCCCTTGGAGATCGAAGCCGTCCAACTTGCGGAGTGGGCCTTCGCGCGCAAACGGGCGCTCGCCCTGTGTCCCGCCGACCCGTTGGCCCCGTTGCCGGAGTTGATCGCGGCGGCGGTTCACATCGCCGACATGACGGCGTATTACCGGCAGAGCGGCCAGGCCATGGGGAGCAGGTGGCACGTCGCCGTCATCACCTCGGACTACAGCGCCCGTGGCTTCTACCGCGGGCTCGGGGTGCGACATGCGGCGAGCAACAGCATCGCGACGCTGCGCGACACGGTTCCGGCCGCGACCCTGGGCCACGACGGCGTCGTCCGGGTTCTCGGCGCCGACCCCCGGAACGGGTGGTCGACGCTGTTCGCGCCGTCGGTCTCGGCGCTGTCGGCCGTGCGGGACATCGACCTTGTGATCGTCGACCTGCCGTGTCCGGACGTGGAAAGGGTGTTCGACCTCGGTGTTCCCGTGGTTGTCGTCGCCGGCGATCCCTCGGACGCGTTCCTGGAGCGGGCCGCCGACACGATGCTGGTCTTCGGATGGAACCGCTCGGACCTGGACCGGATCGGTGACGACCACATGCTGCCCCCCCGTGTCGCCCGCCGCGTGGACGGGGGCGACTGCCAGGTGGTTGCGGTCCCGGCGCATGGCGTGTGCGAGAACGCGGCCCTCTTCTGGCAGGACATCGGCCCGTTGATGCGGTCGGGGCGCCGCTCGGCGGTGGCGGGACAGCTTGGGCGTCAGGCGTTCACACTGTTCCATGACCTGTCCGGCCTCGCGCTGCCCATGGAGGTGTACGAAGGTCTCACCGTGCCCGTCAGGGTGAGGTTGGACGCCGTCGGTGCGGCGGCCCGGCTCACGCGGGGGGAGACCCGGGACCTGTACCTCCCGATGGCGCAGGCGGAGTTGCGTGATCTCGCCGGTGCCCTTGGGGCCAACCCG
>JBOGGH010000125.1:0-6950 GCA_050743905.1 Acidimicrobiales bacterium | reverse complement strand
CCCCTCCGACACTTACTTTCGCCCACGGGATCCGGTGGGCGTTTCGGATCGATCGGTTCTCCGACACTGACTTTTTCCCACGGGTCCGACTCTGCGATGACGACGCGACGTGTGGGGTCGTACGTGAGTCGCAGCCCGAGACGGGCGTACACCTCTGCCTTGTCCTCCGGCGCCGCGTGAGCGAGGACGTCGAGCAGCTTGCCGAGCCCGTTGACCAGCGCAGCGAGCTGTTCACGGGTGAGCCGGCGGTCGTTGTGGCCGGTCACCCGATTCAGCTCGACCTCGGCGGCCAGTCGCTCGGCTCGGACTTCCACGAGCCAGGTCGTGACGATCGACGGGTCTGCACCCGAGTCGAGCGCAGCGCGGTAGCGGGCGATGCGCCGGTCGCAGTCCCCCATGCGCTTACGGGCCGCATCTGCCTTGGCCAGCTGGGCACCGTCGGTCGAGGCGCTCGCCGCGTCGAGCGAGTCAAGGGTCTCGTCGATGTTCTCTGGGTCGAACACCTCTGCCAGCCATCCGTCGAGCGGTCCGATGATGGCGTCCTCGCGCACGTAGACGTTGCGCGGATGTTCGACCTCGTTGACCATGGCGTACTCGCTGGGATAGCGGCAGCGGTAGTGAGCGCGGCCGTGGTTGGAGCTGCCCTGCATGCGTCGGTTGCAGATGGCGCAGGTGATGAGCCCGCGCAACGCGAACGCCTGCGTCGTGGCACGCGGTGTGCGCCCGACACGACGCTGTCTTCCCGCTCCCGCAATGGCGCGGGCCGTCTCGAACAGCTCGTCGCTTACGATCGGCTCGTGGGTTAGGGCGTCGGAGTAGATCCACTCGCCCTCGTCGTTCCAGCGCATCTTGCTCACGTGGCCGAGCGCGACGTCGTCCACATCGATGAGCACCTCGTCACGCCGCTGGCGGTTCCACACCTGCCGGCCGGTGTAGCGCGGGTTCGCGAGGATGGCGCGGACAGCCATCTTCGACCAGGCGGTCCCGGTGCGGTGTCGGTTGCGGGCACGGTCGTGCGCCGACGGTGAGGGTATGCCGTCGCGAGTCAACTCCTCGGCGATGGCGTAGAGGCCACGGCCGCTTACGTACTCCTCAAAGATGCGCCGCACGATGGGTGTGGTCGCTGGGTCCGGTTCGAGGCGGTGCAGCCGTTGACCGATCGCCGCCTTGCCGGGGTTCGGGTGCGGGCCAGCGTCGGCGAGGCGGTAGCCGTAGGGAGGCTGGCCGCCGAGGAAGCGACCTTCGGAACGGGCCTGGGCGGCCATGGCGGCCCGGACCCGGATCTTGATGCGGTTTCGCTCACCCTTCGACATGCCGCCATAGAGCGACATGACCAAGTCATGCGCGTCGGAGCCAGGATCGATGGCGCCGCCCACCTCTGGCACCCACAGCTCCACGCCGTAGTGAGCGAACACGGGAAAGGTGAGCCCGAACTGGTTGCCGTAGAAGGCGCGGGCGGGCTCGCCGATCACGACCGCCTCGAAGCCGCGGTCCGAGCGTGAGAGGGCGTCGAGTAGCGCTGCGGATTCGGGCCGGCGCTTCCAGGGCAGTGAGCGGGAGCGCCCGATGTCGAAGTACTCGGTCACAACGACACCGCCAGCCGGCTCGATGAGAGACTGGGACCGGGAGAGCTGCCAGGCCTTGGAGGACTCAGGATCCTGTTGGTCCTCGGTGGACACCCGCCCGTAGAAGGCGAACCGCTTCATGACGCTCTCCTCGACTGGCAAGCCGGCCGGTATTCCCGGATCCCCGAGGTTCTACCTCCACCGGGAGCGAGGATCGAGGTTTTGCGGTCCGGCTCGGCCGCTCGCAGGAGGAGTCGCAGCAGGGCGGCGGCCGCCGCCCCCGTGAGACGGGGTGGGTCGGCGGGCAGGACGACCCTCACCTCCTGGGCGCCGGTGGCCGACTGACGGCCATCACTGGCCCCGGCGGTCTCCGAGGGCGGCCCCGATGGCGCGCTTCGAGCGGCGGGTCACGTCCACCACGTCATCGGTCGATGCCGCGACGAGCCCGGTCGTCGCGCGCGCCCACACGCTGTGCAGAGCAGGTTGAGCGTGCCACGTGGGAGCGGGACGTCTACAGGGTCGAACCGTTCGCCATCCGCCACAGACACCGCGTCGAGGACCTGGGGGTCGCCTAGGGCGCCACAGGTGTTAGCGACCGTCGCAACGCCGAGGGGACCCCGTTGCACAGACCTTCCGGGTCGAGCACGCCGACCGGGCCAACGGTCGCTCGGGCGGTGATGGTGGTCAGGTTGTCGCGCGCGCTGTAAGCGCGAGGGGCGATGCCGCGATGTCACCGAAGTTCCTGTCGTGGGCGTCCCGCGGACGGCGGTGACCACGTAGGCCATCTCGCCCCGCCGCCTCCCTCCGTTCGAGGATATCCCACAGAGTCCCCTGGCCCCTGGCGGTGACGTCGTGAGACGACCTCCTCCCCCGTTTGCGACCACCCATCGGCCACACCGTCGTGTCGTCTTCCTCACCGACCCGCGACCACAACTCTCACCCAGCCCCCAGCCACATCCTCAACCATGTCCCCCGACGCCAGCCACCAACCACAACTCCCGACCCCAGCCACCGACCCCAGCCCCCGACCACAACCCCAGCCACAGCCACAGTCACCAACACCGCCCCCAGCCACATCCCCCAGCCATCATCTCCTTCACACGTCTGGCATTCGAGGGGAAAGTGCCGCCTATTCGCGGAAAAGCGACACGGCCGGACTGATCGCTGCGGCACGATGTACGTCCCGAGGACGGATCGGGACGTTGATTTCGTTGCGCCGGATGAGCCCTGGGGATCGGCTACCGCTATCTGATGGGGTCGGTGGCTGTGGGCGACGGCGCGTCCGGAGCCACGTCGAACGTAACCGCCTACTTCGCGGCGTCGGGCGGCTGGCTGATGACCGGCTCCACGGCTACCGCTGGGAGAGCGCAGACGGCGCCCGTGTCGACCTCACGCCGAGTCGGGAGGTGGTCAGCTCGGACGTCGAAGGACAGCCCACCCTGGTCTGGTCCGGGCCAGGTGTCACCCCGATGGCCTTCGCAGCCATCTTCCACCTCCAAGGACCGGGCGCCATGATCGAACACCCCGGCCCCGCGCCACTACCAGTCCCTATTGACCCCGCTCGCCCTCCTGAGTCGTTTGAACCACCCGGCATCGAACCGCCGCCTTCGGCCTGCCGGTAGCAGTCAGGCGGCCGGACGGGCAGCGCTCTTACTTGTTGAGGGTCGGCAGTACGGCACTGAGGCGCCGGTCGAACAGTTCGACGGCGGTATCAGGGGCGCGACAACCGGCCAGGATGTGCGCGGTAAGCCCGTCGAGCAAGGCCAGTAGCTCGGCTGCGGCGGATTCCGGCTTCTGGCAATACGACGCGTTATCAACCTGGCGGGCACCGGCGATCTGTTCAGTCATGAACTGCTGAAGCTGATCGAACTCGGCGCGAAATGCAGCGGCAAGCGCAGGATGGACCGCTGCCTGGGCCATGAATGCCAGACCCACCTGTGCCTCCATGCGACGCTGCTCGTCTAGAGGCAGCATCTCGATCAGCACCGCACGTACTAGCTCCTGTGGCACAAGAGGTTCCACGGCCGAGGCGACGCGCCGAGCAATCCGTTCGGAGACCCGCTCGTGCAGGGCGTCGAGGGAGAAGAGCAGCATCTCGTCTTTGCTGGTGAAGTAGTGCTGGACGAGGCCCATCGACACCTGGGCCTCCACCGCGACGTGGCGCAGGCTGACGCCTTCGAGGCCGTGGGCAACCGTTACTCGCCACAGCGCCTCTGCGATGTGGCGGCGGCGGTCCTGGTGGTCCACGAGCTTCGGCAACGAGCCTCCCTTTGCCATGCGACCGCACTGCAACCGGGTTCAGACGGATACAATGCAGTCGTATTGTATCGAAGGAGGGACACGATGACATCGGGTTCTGCCGCACCGGCCGGCCGCCGGTGGCTCTGGGACCTTCTCAGCTCACAAGACGAAGCCACGGCCCGGATGCAGGAGCCGGTCCGCCAACTCGCTACCGAGCACCTCGGCTTACGGACGGGACTGACCGTGCTAGACGCTGGCTGTGGATCGGGCGGCAACCTGGGGGCGCTCCGAACGAGTGTCGGTGCCCAGGGACGGGTCGTCGGGATCGACTTCAGCCCGAAGATGGTCCGACGCGCCCATGAGCGGATCGAAGCCAACGGGTGGGCCAACGTCGAGGTGCGCGGCGGCGACCTGACCACCGACCGACTCGACCACGATGCCTTTGACGCCGCCCTGGCCACCTTCGCCCTGAGCGCCACCTCGGACGTGAGAGCGGCCGTCGAGAACGTCCATCAGGCCCTCCGACCAGGCGGACGCCTGTTCGTCTGCGACCTCCGACTGGTACCGGCGGGCCGGAGCGCAGCGGTGATCTGGCTGGCCGGACTCTGCTACCGATGGGTCGCCGGTTGGCGCGGGCTGGACGTGCTCGACCAGCTCCAAGCCACCTTCGACACCACCGAAGTCGTTGGCAGCCTCCGTCCCTGGCCCCCCGTGATCGTCGCCGTCGCCACCAAGCTCGCCGCGGCACCGACGCCATGAACGGTGCTGCGCCACGCCTTGAAACGACAGCTTGTGGCCCAACAAAGTTTCCAGCCACATGAATCATCGGCCGCGCGAGGGGTTGGAAAATCTAGATCTCCCCATCGATGCGGTAACCCTCAGCGATGAGCCGACGTAGACAGCAGTGATGGACCAGACAGGTCAAGGCTTGGGAAGCGACCGTGACCGCTTTACGGTGGTCTTTCGCCGGTTCCACCCACACGTGACGAGTTACGTACGGCGCCGCGTACCGCCGGACCAGGCGCCCGACATCGTCGAGAACGCATTCCTCGCCGCTTGGCGGCACATTCGGAACCTTCCCGAACAGCCTCTTCCCTGGTTGTATCGCGCAGCAGCATTCGTAATCCACAACTGGCAGCGGTCAGAGGAGCGAGCGACTCGAAGGGCGCTGGCCGCACGATCGCTGGTCAGGGACGCGGTGATCTCAGACACCGCCGAGGCCGTGGCCTGGGCGGATAACTGGGCCGCGGCATTCGCCGAGCTCGGCGAGGCCAACCGCGAGGTCCTGCGCCTCGTCGCCTGGGAAAACGTGAGCGCAGAGCAGGCGGCGACGGTCCTTGGCTGTTCGGTGACCGCCTTCAAGGTCCGCTTGCACCGTGCACGGCGGCGCCTCGTACGCCTTGTGGAAAGCGATGAGGTGCACTCCGAGAGCGCGAGCGCTCCCGGGGGTGCCGATCCAATCCCAGGGCCTCCGGTCGTGCCGATCCGAACACACCGGACGGACCCTGATGGTCCGGCCCACATTGACCGTCTACATCGAAAGGAGGCGCTCCCATGAGCGTGTCTGGAACCGTGGTCATTCGCGAAGTCCGCCGCCGCAACCCCGTCAACCTCGAGGAGTTTCTGGGCTCCGGGAACCGTCTGGGCATGTTCGTAGCCGGCACTACTGAGAGCGCTGCTCGCCGTCACGAGAGGGGGTGCGGAGGAGTCGAACACGAGTCCGACGTGGCCCACGGCCACAGGGCGACCCTCATCATCTTCGAGTAGCAACACCCAGTCGCCATCGGACACGTCTTGGGGTCCGGCACAGAGACAACCGAGACAGGCACGAGCTACTCGTTCGTCGTTGGGGAGTTCTGGCAGATCATCCTCATCTAAGAAGCCGCTCACAACCGTTGATGGTAGGTCGAGGGTGGAGATGACTATGGGATGAGGTCAAGTCTCGCAACGTGGCGGGGCCGGACCACACTGAAGTGCCGGCGATCCAGGGTCGCCAGCTCCACGACCCCGAGACGTTCCGCCAAGGCGACGAGGCACGCATCGGTGGCGCCAAGGGGCAGGTCAGCGTACTGCTCGACCAGTTCGGCGCTGCGATCCAGGTCGGCAACAGTGAGGTCGGCCAGCGTCAGGAACCCGGTGGCGAACGAGCGGAGGAACTCGACTTCTACTGCGGCACTGGCGTCACGAGCGAGGAGGTAGGACACCTCGGCTATGACCAAGCCCGGAACGAGTCGAGGTGGCCGGGTCGCAGCGAGCGCGGCGACGGATGCCGCGTGGTGGGCATCCTTACGGTTGGCGGCGGCCACCAGCGGGCCGGTGTCCACCAGGATCATCGACTGTTGGGGAACTCCGCCCTCAGAATGTCACTGGACCGTTCCGCCAGGTCCGCTGGTCCGTCGAAGCTGGCGAAAAAAGTTGGGAGCGCTTCGCCCGTCCCGTCGTCCTCGTTGCCGCCGTTGGTGACAACCGCGACGTGGACTCGCTGGCCCGGCCGGACGCCGTGGCGACGGAACTCGCCCGCCAGCTCCGAGTCATCGCCAGGAACGGTGAGGTCCCATTCATAGGTGGCGTCAGGCGTGCTCATGGATCCTATCGTAGGCCCTGGTCCCTCCGGGTCATAGCTGTGCCGGGCGGCGTGATGGCGGTCGGACCGGAAAGGCGCCTGTAGGCACTGCCAGGACGGCCAGCCGGCGGGCTGAGCGAAGCACGGTCAGGCCGCCCGATGAAGGTCTGACCAGGGACTTTCCACCACGACCTGGCGTGGAGCAAAGTTGCAAGTCGGTCCTCCGACACTTACTTTTGCCCACGGGTTCGGCGCCTGGCGCGCATGCCGCGCCCGCCGTTGGCCCGCTTCCTGGCCGTCGACCTCCTGTGAGCCGGTCGTCGCCGTCTGGCCCGAGGTGCGACTCGACGGTCACCACCCGGCGGGCCGGGTCGTAGGTGAGCTGGAGCCCGAGCTTGCGGTAGACCTCGGCCTTGTCCTCCGGCGCGGCGGTGGCGAGCACGCCGAGCAGGTCGCCGAGGCCGTTCACCAGCGCGGCCAGCTGGTCGCGGGACATGCGGCGGCTCCGCTGGCCGGTTGCCCGCTCCAGCTCGACCTCGGCCGTCGGCGAGATGCGGCGCGAGGCGTGGCACACCTACCTC
>JBOGGH010000124.1:0-6967 GCA_050743905.1 Acidimicrobiales bacterium | reverse complement strand
TCACGAAGGGCTCAAAGGCGAGCCTGTAGTGGCCCGCGACGGACCGCGCATCGTCCCTCGTAGAAGAAACCTGGAACCTGCCGGCCGCCCCGAGATCTTTAGGTGGTCGATGGCTGTTTCGAGGTCGCCCCGCCCATGACCGTCTCGGGCGACTTCGACCGCTTCGTGCGAGCCTCCGCCGCCCGCCTGACGCGGTCGGTCTTCCTCGTCACCTGGGACCTCGGGGAGGCCGAGGACGTCGTCCAGGAGGCGCTGAGCCGAAGTGCCAGGCGATGGCCCCGGATCCGGCGGATGGAGCACCCCTACTCATACGTGCGGCGGATCGCCGTCAACCTGGCGCTCACCGGCGCCGATGCCCGGGCGCGGCGCAGCGGCGAGCTCTCCAGCGGCCAGGGCGAGCTGGAGGCGGCAGCCGCGGGCGCCGGCGGGGAGCTGAGTGCCGTCGAGGACCGCCTGGATCTCGTCGAGCTCCTCTCCCGGCTCTCGGTTCGCCAGCGGGCCGTCGTCGTCCTGAGATACGTCGACGATCTCTCCGAGGCCGAGGCGGCCGAAACGCTCGGGTGGCCGGTGGGCACCGTGAAGAGCACGAGCGCGAGGGCGCTCGGCCTTCTGCGGGCCGGCTACCGGCGCCTCGAGGCGATCGACTGCCCGGCTGTCCGCACGCCGGTGTCCTCGGGGCCGGCGCCTGCCTGGGACGAAGTCATGACCGACGCGAAAGGAGCAAACCGATGAACGACCTGTCCGATGCAGCTTTCGAGCGAGAGCTGATCTCTGCCCTCAGGGCCCGGGCCTCCCTGGTGCCTCGGTCGACGACCGAGAGGTTGTGCGCAGCCGACTACAGGGCACGCAATCACTTGAGGCGCTGGCGCGTGATCGCCGGAGGTGCCGCCGCATCCCTCGGCACGGCCGGCGGCATCGTCGTCGCCGGCCTCGGGCCAGGTGCCGTGGCCGCCTACGCCGCCTGGTCGCCCACGCCCACGATCGCCTCACCGGGGCAGGTCTCGGCGGCAGACTCGCTCTGCGTCGAAGAGGCGACGCAGAGCTTCTCGCAGGCAACCCCGGCTCTGGGCGTGGGCGCACCGCAGAGCTGGCGGGCGGTCGCCGACGACGTCCGCGGCCCGTACACCCTCGTCGTCCTCGAGGCAACCTCTGCAACAGGCACGGACCAGGGGTCGTGCCTGACCGGTCCGGGTGCCCTTGCGACCGGGTCCCTGATGGTCGCCGAGCCCTCCGGCTCGGCCACCACGCCCGCGCCGGGCACGGTCTCCCAGGGGTACGCCTTCGGCCCGGGAAGCGACACCACCGTCCTCGTCGGAGCAGTCGGCAGCGGCGTGAGCGGGGTGACGATCGCCCTGAGCGACGGGACGAGGGTCACCGCCACCGTCGCCAACGGCTTCTACGCCGCCTGGTGGCCCGGCGACTTCAGCCCTGTGTCGACCACTGTGACGACGGTGTCGGGTACCTCGACGCAGCGACTCGCCGCTCCGGCTAGCGGCCGCGTCATCGCCGGCGTCGGGCCGGCGCGGGCACTCGGCGTTCGAGGCTCAGGTGATCGGCGGCGATGATTGCGATAGGTGCCCGTGGGCGAGGCTCTCGGGCGGGCGGACGTTTGACCGGGTCGCCGGCGACGGGTCTGGGTCGTCTCGGAGCGGGCGTACCGGAGAGCCCCGGCGGCGGCGGAGGCGACGCTTGTCGTGCCGGGCAAGGTTTGGGTCCGGCCGTTCTTGGGAACCATGACCGGCGGGAACGGGCGGAGCTCGTGGTCCCGCGGGCGCGACAGTGCTTGACTAGCTCCCGGGGCTCCCACTAGGTTGACCCCGACCTGGGCTCACCTTGCGTGAGTCGCGGCGGACATGCAGGGCCTGGCGCAGTTAGCGGTACCGGCACGAGCATGCTTGAACTTTTGAGATGGAGGAAGAGAGAACCAATGAAGAGGTCATCGAAGAAAGGCTGGTCGGTGATGGGGGCACGTCGTCCCCTGCTCCTGAGCGTCCTTATCGCCCTCGTCGCTGCGCTCGGCATGCTGCTCGGCCCGCTCGCGGCGAACGCGGGCGCATCACCCCTAGCCGTAAGACCGCACCAGACCTCGGCCTCGCCCGGGGCCTACACGGCTCTGGCGAACCCGAGCCGCATCTGCGACACGCGTGCCGCAGGGGCAGGCGGGAGCGTCGCGAACCAGTGCACCGGAAAGACGCTGTCTGCTGGCGGCACACTTGACGTCCCCCTCACGGGCGTTCCCCTCGGAGCGACCGCCGTCGAGGTGAACGTCACGGTCACCAACACTGCGGGCACAGGCTTCCTGAACGTCTACCCGACGGGCTCGCCGAGCACCACCTCGGTCCTCGACTTCACCAAGGGCCAGACCGTGGCGAACCTCGTGACCGTCGGCATCGGGACGAACAACTCGATCACCCTGGCAGACGGGCCTGCGACGGGAACCGGCGGGGCGACTGACGCGGTCGTCGACCTGCTCGGGTACTACATGCCCCAGACGGTGACGTCTTCGGCGGGCACCTACACTGCCCTCTCGCCGGCTCGCATCGCCGACACACGCTGTGGCGCAAGCCCGGCTCCTTCGTTCTGCGCATCTGAGAGCCTCCCGGCGGCCAACGCCACCCTGACGACTCTCGGCCCTGCGGGGACCATCAACGTCCAGGCGACAGGGGTTGGCAACGTGCCGGCTTCGGGCGTCTCACAGGTGCTCGTCAACCTGACGATCGTCAAGCCGACGGCCGGCACCTTCCTGTCGGCTTATGCGACCGGCCAGGCTGCGCCGACCGCGGGTGCTGAGTTCTCGAACTTGAACGCCAACCCTGGCGAGATCATCGCCGGCAAGGCCATCGTCGACGTCAACTCCGCCGGCCAGTTCACCGTCTTCAACCACGCCGGCAACGCCGACGTGGTCGTCGACGTTGAGGGTTACTTCTCCTCCTCGAGCGGTGCTGCGGGTGCCTACTTCACACCGGTGCCGACTCCGGTGCGCGTCATCGGCTCCTTGGCGAGCGGAACCACGGTCGCCGCGGGTTCCTCGACTTCGGCGACGATCTCGGGTGCGAACGGGGTTCCCTCGGACGCCACGGCCGCGGCTCTCGATGTCATCGACATCGCGCCGAAGCTGGGCAACTTCCTGACGGTCTACCCGACGAGCGCGACGCCGCCTGTGGCGTCCGACGTGAACTGGATCCCGGCCAACACCTACAACGTGGTGCCGAACGCAGCCTTCGGGACGCTCTCGTCCACGGGCTCTGTCTCGGTGCTGAACGGCCCGGCCGACACGAACAACAACGCCGGACCGACAGCTGTGGACGCCGACCTGTTCGGCTACTTCAGCCCGCTCGTGGTGGCCCCGACCGGCCTCGACATCACGGTGCCGTCGACGACCGCGACCACGTTCGACGTCACGCCCGGCTCGGTCACCCCCGTGCCGGTCAACGCCGCTGTCACCTATGACGGTGCGCCCGTCAACGACGACAACGTGCTCTTCACCGAGTCCGGTTCGGCGCCCGGCGTCTGTGGGACTCTCAATGGGAGCACATCGGCCACGGCGAACACCGGGACCACTAGTGGCGGAGTTGCGACGGTGAGCTACATACCGACCACCACTGCGGGGAACTGCACGATCACCGCGCTGGACTCCATCCACGCCCAGACGGGCACCGGTGCCTTCGTGCAGACGACGGCTCCGAACACCGTCACGGTTACTCCGACCAATCCGACGCTGCCCGCAAGCACGAGCAACACCGTGACGCTGAGCGCCACCGTGACACCGACCACGGATAACGACGCAGTGACCTTCACGTCGGCTGGTACGCCGTCGGCCGCCTGTGGGACCCTCGGTGCTCCGAGCGGGACGACCGGGTCAACTGGGTTGACCCCGGTGACGTCCGTCTACACCGCAAGCACCACGCCAGGGTTCTGCACGGTCACCGCCACCGAGGCGGCAACCGGAGGGACCGGAACGACCGTGATCGACCAGACGTCCAGCCCGGCACTTGCCGCGGCCACGGTCACCCTCACGGCGCCGCCCTCGACGACGGCCATCACCGGTGCGTCGCAGACCGAGGGGACCTCGGCCACCTACCAGGCGGCTGTGGCGAACCTCGGTGGGGCGCTAGCCAACGACCCGGTCTCTGTGACCACCAATGCTGCGACCGCCTGCGGCACCGTGTCGCCGGCTACTACTACGACGAACAGCTCTGGTGACGCCACCTTCAGCTACACCGCCGGTAGTAGCAACGCCACGACGTGCGTGATAACGGTGAAGGAGGCTGACACGGGAGCTGCTCAGACGCTGACTGTGGCCCAGACTGCGGCCCCGGTGACGGTGACGATCACGCCCAACCCGGGCAGCGTGACCGTCGGTGGCTCCACAACGGTGGACGTGGCGGTGTCGAACATCACCTCCGCGGCCAACGGCGACACGGTCACGTGGAGCGCGGCGCCGGCGACCTCGGGTGGTGGCGCCGCCACCTGCGGCGCCTTCAGCAGCGTGACCACGCTGGCGGTGGCGTCAGGTGCAACCACCGGTACCGGATCTGCCACCTACAACGCCACGGGCAGCATCGGCTTCTGCACCCTCACGGCGTCGATCACGGCGCCACCTGGCAGCGGGACTTCGACCATGGATCAGAGCGCCTGATCCAAGGACGGACCCCGCAGTGCCGTAACTAGTTGAGCTCGGGAGCCCCGGTCCTTCGAAAGAGGGGCCGGGGCTCCCGGCGCGTTGGGGGCTGGCGAGGCTCAGAGGCTCCGCCGCCCGGGCTGCGACGTCGGCCAGGCGTCCGGGAGAGAGCGCCGTAGACGTGCGGGTCGCTCTCGGCGATCTCTCTCAGGTGCCCCCAGGTGGCTGTGGTCGACAGCAATGGCCGAGCGCGCGAGAAGGACTACCGTGCACCGACGGCGCCGAGCGCCTTTGACAGAGCGGCTTGGTCCGACAGATCCGCGAGGAAGCGGCCGGAAGGGTTGCGGGTCCTTCCGCCTCGTGGTACACCCTGATGTGTATCATGGTGTCGATGACCCGGACGAACATCGAGATCGACGATGGCCTCGTAGCCGAAGCAATGCGCCGTTACGGGCTCCGCTCGAAGCGGGCGGCGGTGCATCTCGCCCTCCGGCGATTGGTCGGCGACGCGATGAGCCGGGAGGAGGCACTGGACATGGCGGGCACCGGCTGGGAGGGAGATGTGGAGGAGCTGCGCCGCAACCGCGCGATCATCGCGTGACGGCTACCCCGACGGACGTGGTCGCGGCCCCACAGGGCCACGGCACGTTGACAGCGGATCCACTGCTCACGCATCGTCGGGTGACGGCTCCCTCACCGACGCGATGACGCTTGTCGACACCTCGGCCTGGGTGGAGTTCCTCTGCTCGACCGGGAGCGACACGCATCGAGCGGTGCGGCTCCTGCTGGAGGGGGACGAGGTGGTGCACACCACCGACGTTGTGGTGATGGAGCTCCTGGCGGGCGCTCGCGACGAAGCTCACCACCAGAGACTCCGTCGCCTCCTGACACGCTGTGACTATTTGCCGGTCGAGGGCTTGGAGACCTACGAGAGTGCCGCCCGTCTGTACGAGGCGTGTCGCCGTGCTGGTGAGACCGTGCGGGCGCTGACCGACTGCCTGATCGCGGCGGTGGCGTTGCGCGCCGACGTGACCGTACTGCACCGCGATCACGACTTCGACGTGCTGGCCCTGCACGGTGGCTTGTCCGCGAGCCGCGGCGGCTAGACCGAGCTAGACCTGAGCTAGACCGCCGGGTCTCACGGTGTCCAGGCCACGGAGCCGTGGGCTCGCCGTCGATGACGGGAGCAGCCGAGACGCTCGGGACAGAGAGGCTGTGGCTCCAGACGGGTCGCTTCGGCGGCGAGCCGGTGGCGCTGTTGCAGATGGTCCTATCGGTTGGGGCAGCAGCACGTGCACGGGCGACGCCTTTGGGTCGACGGATGTTGCGGGGTGCGACCCTTCGGAGGTGAGCAGACCGCAGGCCCCTCCGCTCGAGTCTTGTGTCCAACGGGCGCCGGGGGCACGAGTTGCACGAACCCACGGGCCGGCACCAAGTGTTCGCAGCAGAAGATCCCAGCGGATTCGGGCGCAGTTGAGTCCCAGCCAGTGGTGTACGACTCCCTGAACTGACGGGATCCCCCCGACGCGACGATCACCGCGTCAACCTCAAGTTGCAGTTCCTACACAACGACTCGAGGAGGATCACGGTGAAGGTCTCCACCACTATCGACGCGGCCGCTTGGCTGGGCAAGTACCTCGAAGGCGCCGACGGCGACCAGGATCTGGCGAGGGCCATGCTGGCTGCCTTCGCCGAGGCCCTCATGTCAGCCCAGGCCTCTATGCAGTGTGCCGCCGCCTACGGCGAGCGTACCGAGGAGCGGGAGAACTCCCGCAACGGCTACCGGATGCGACCCTGGGACAGGTGGGTGGGCTCGATCGACCTCCCGTCCCCAAGCTCAGAAAGGGCGTCTACAGCCCGGAGTTCCTGCTCCAGCCCCGAGGTGGGCCGAGAAGGCCCTGGTTGCTGTGATCTGCCAGGCCTACGTGGAAGGGGTGTCGACCCCAGGGTCGATGACCTGGTCCGGGCTATGGGCATCGAGGGGATCTCCAAGTCCGAGGTCTCGAATGGCCGCCGAGCTCGATGCCGCCGTCGCCGAGTTCCGGGACCGTCCCTTGGATGCCGGCCCCTACCGCTACGTCTGGATCGACGGGGTCACCGAGCAAGTGAGAGAGGGCGGTCGGGTGGTCAACGTGACGGCCGTCATCGCCACCGCCGTGAACGCCGAGGGGCAGCGGGTCATCGTCGGCTTCGACATCGTCACCACCGAGGACACCGCTGCCTGGACGGCCTTTTTGCGTTCACTGGTGGCTCGGGGACTCAACGGGGTGGAGCTGGTGATCTCCGATGCCCACGGGGGGATCAAGGCGGCTATTGCCCAGGTGCTCTCCGGTGCCGCCTGGCAGC
>JBOGGH010000123.1:0-6997 GCA_050743905.1 Acidimicrobiales bacterium | reverse complement strand
GGACGCCGCCGGTGGCCGCCACGCCGGCGGGGGACGGGAGCGGCGGCTGGCGGCTGGACGGGACCGAGCTGGCCGTGCCCCAGGCCCACCTGGCGGCCCGGGTGGTGGTGCCGGCGAGGACCCCGGACGGCGCGGTGCTGCTGGCCCTGGTGGACCCGGCCGGGGACGGCGCGCGGCTGGAGCGCGCCGTGACCACCAACCGCGAGATCCACCCGCACCTGCACCTGGCCGGCACGGTGGTCGCGCCGGACCACGTGGTGGCCGGGCCGGCGTCGGGGCGGGACGCCCTGGCGTGGACGCTGGAGGCGGCGCGCACCGGCCTGGCGGCGCTGGCGGTGGGGGTGTGCGAGTCGGCGCTGCGCCAGACGGCCGACTACCTCAACCAGCGGCACCAGTTCGGCCGGCCACTCAGCGCCTTCCAGGCCACCCTGCTGCGGGCCGCCGACGCGGCGATCGACATCGAGGCCATGCGGGTGACCATGTGGCAGGCCGCCTGGCGGCTGGACACGGACCGACCGGCGGCGGCGGCGGTGGCGGTGGCCGCCTGGCAGGCGGCCGAGCGCGGGCAGCGCGTGGTCCACGCCACCCAGCACCTCCACGGCGGCATGGGGGCGGACGTCACCTACCCGGTCCACCGCTACTTCCTCTGGGGGAAGCAGATCGAGCTCCTCCTGGGCGGGCCGAGCAGCGAGCTGGCGCGCCTCGGGCAGCTCCTGGCGGCGCGGGCCACCGCGGCCACCGCTGCCACCGCGGCCACCGCACCCCCGGCCGCTGCCACGGCTGCGGTCAGCACGGAGGCGGGCGACCGGTGACCACCCACCCCTCACGCGCCTACGAGGACGTGGCCGTGGGCGACGCCCTGGACGAGCTGGCGGTGCCGATCACCCGCACCCTGGTGGTGGCGACTGCGGTGGCCAGCCGCGACTACCAGGACGTCCACCACGACCACGAGCTGGCGGCCGACCGCGGCTCACCCGACATCTTCATGAACATCCTCACCACCAACGGGCTGGTGGGCCGGTTCGTCACCGACTGGAGCGGGCCGGGCGGCCTCCTGCGGTCGATCGACATCCGGTTGGGCGCGCCCAACTACCCCGGGGACACCATGGTGCTGACCGGTCGCGTCACCGCCAGGCACGGTGCCGAGGACGGCGGTGGGCGCGGCGTGGTGGAGGTGGCCGTGCGCGGGGCGAACCGCCTGGGCGACCACGTGACCGGCACCGTGCGGGTGGCCCTGCCGGCGACCGGGGGCGGTGGCCGGTGACCCGGCACGCCTTCGCCGGGCAGGTGGCCGTGGCCGGGATCGGGGCCACCGAGTTCTCCAAGGACTCGGGCCGCTCCGAGCTGCGCCTGGCCGCCGAGGCGGTGGACGCCGCCCTGCGCGACGCCGGGATCCAGCCGGCCGAGGTGCAGGGGATGGTCACCTACAGCGCCGACACCAACCCCGACATCGACGTCGCCCGCTCGCTCGGCGTCGGCGAGCTCACCTTCTTCAGCCGGATCCACTACGGGGGCGGCGCGGCCTGCGCCACCGTGCAGCAGGCGGCGCTGGCCGTGGCCTCGGGCGTGGCCGACGTGGTGGTCTGCTACCGGGCGTTCAACGAGCGGTCGGGGCACCGGTTCGGCGCCGGCGTCCAGGACCGCCCGCCGGTGGCCAACGCCGAGAGCGCGCAGTTCGCCTTCTACGCGCCCTTCGGGCTGCTGGCCCCGGCGCAGTGGGTGGCCATGGAGGCGCGGCGGTACATGCACGCCACGGGGGCCACGAGCGAGGACTTCGGCCGGGTGGCCGTGGCCGACCGCCGGCACGCCGCCACCAACCCCCGGGCCTGGTTCTACGAGAAGCCCATCACCCTGGCGGACCACCAGGCCAGCCGCTGGATCGTGGAGCCCCTGCACCTCCTCGACTGCTGCCAGGAGACCGACGGCGGCCAGGCGGTGGTGGTGACCTCCCTGGAGCGCGCCCGCGACCTGCCGCAGCCGCCGGCGGTGGTGCGGGCCGCCGCGCAGGGGTCCGGCGCCGGCCAGGAGATGATGACCTCCTACTACCGCGACGACATGACGGGGCTGCCCGAGATGGGCGTGGTGGCCCGGCAGCTCTGGGAGACCTCGGGCCTGGGGCCGGCCGACATGCAGGCGGCCATCCTCTACGACCACTTCACGCCCTACGTCCTCTACCAACTGGAGGAGCTCGGCTTCTGCGGGCAGGGCGAGGCCAAGGACTTCGTGCGCGACGGCACCATCGAGCTGGGGGGCGCCCTCCCGCTGAACACCCACGGCGGCCAGCTCGGGGAGGCCTACCTCCACGGCATGAACGGGATCGCCGAGGGCGTGCGCCTGGTCCGCGGCACCTCGGTCAACCAGGTGCCCGGGCTGGAGCACGTCGTGGTCACCGCCGGCACCGGCGTGCCCACCAGCGGCCTGGTGCTGGGCGCCGACCGGTAGCGGCGTCGGACCGCCGGCCTTCCGGCCTTCCGGCCTTCCGGCCCGCGGCGGCCGGCCGGCCGAGCCTTGACGTCCGAGCGTCCCCCGCAGCACAGTGACCGCATGACCCGCCCCAGGACCGGTGGCATCGAGCGTCACCGGTTCGCCGTCGCGGTGATGGTGGTGTCCGTGGGCATGGTGCCGTGGATCGTGTACCTCGCCCTCACCCTGCCCAAGACCTACCAGGCGGCCCACTGGACCCTGCTGTGGGTGGGGTTCGACGTGGGCCTCGTGGCCGTGCTCGTGGCGACGGCGCTGGCGGCGTGGCGACGGCGGCAGATCATGGTGCCGCTGCTGCTCGTGACGGCGACCCTGCTCTGCTGCGACGCCTGGTTCGACGTGGTCACCTCGTTCGGGCGGCCCGGCGGGTGGGTCTCGGTCGTGACGGCGCTCTGCGCCGAGATCCCGCTCGCCGTGGCCTTCCTCTGGCTCTACCGCCGGCTCGTGCTCGCCACCATCGCCGAGGCCCGGCGCCGCGCCGGCGACCCGGACGAGCCCCGCCGCCTCCGCGACGTCCAGGTGCTGGACGCCGGTCCCCACGGGCACCTCGACACGTAGCCGCAGCCGGCCGCCGGCCCGCTTCCCCGCTGTCGAAGGTCGCGTGACGAGGGCCGACGCCCGGAGCAAGGATGAACGCCGTGGCGACGAGGCCGTCCCCCGCGTGGATCGAGGTCACGATCAACTGTGTGGACGTCGAGGTGGTGGCGGGGTTCTGGTGCCGGCTCCTCGGGCTCGACCGTGCCGAGGAATCCGCTGCCGGGTTGGGCCCGCACCGCCCCGACCGTCCCCGGCGGGCCCGTGCTGACCTCGCCCTTGGCGGCGGTCAGGCCGGGAAGGTGCACGCCTACGCCGGCGCCGTGCCTTCCCGTCGTTCATAGCGGATACGCTATACTCGGCGAGTGAGCGAAACCGGGGAGCTGCTCCGCAGGGTCCGGCTCGGCCTCGGCTGGACCCAGGCCCGGCTCGGGCGAGCCAGCGGCGTCCCGCAGTCGGTGGTGTCGGCTTACGAATCGGGTGCCCGGGAGCCGTCCGTCGCCGCGCTCCGCCGGCTGGCCCGGTCGGCGGGCTTCGACGTGGTGCTGGTACCGGCGCCGCAGCCGGCCCCGGATCCCCGGGCGGCGGCGCGCCAGCTCGAGGACGTGCTGAGCCTGGCCGAGGCCATGCGCCTCCCGCCCATGGAAGGAAGCCTGCGCTTCCCGGTCCTGGTGCGCCGCGGGTGACCCATCTCGGGGACAAGGTGCTGGCCCTGCATCGCGCGCTGGCGGCCCATCACGTTCCCCACGCCATGGGCGGGGCCATCGCCCTCGCGTACGCCGTGAGACAGGCCCGGGCGACCCACGACGTCGACGTCAACGTGTTCGTCCCGGTCGACGACGCCGAGCGGGTCTTCCGGGCGCTGCCGCCCGGCATCACGGTGCGGCCCGGTGACGCCGAGGCGGTTTGCCGTGACGGCCAGGTGCGACTGCGTTGGGGCGACACTCCAGTGGACCTCTTCTTCTCGACCGTCCACTTCCACGACGTGGCGACGACCCGTACCCGGGACGTGCCCTTCGAGCAGGGCAGCATCCCCGTCCTGTCGGCCACCGACCTGGTGGTGTGCAAGGCCCTGTACGGGCGCGGCAAGGACTGGGTCGACATCGAGGCGATGCGTGACGCGGGCACCGTCGACGCGCCCGAGGCGTTGCGGTGGGTGGCGGCGCTGGTCGGTCCGGACCACCCCCACTACCGGCGCCTGTTCGAGATCGTGACCACCCCGGCTGCGCCTTCCGGGGATACCGACCGCCTCCCGCCCGCGCTGCGACCGCGGGGACGTCCTTCCCGGCCGCCGCGGGGCGTCACGTGAGCGACCACGTGACCGGGGGCCGGACGCCCCGGCCGCCGTGCTGGCGCAGCGCGGCGGCGTGGATCCTGGCCGTGGTGGCGGCCCTGCTGGTGCCCCTGGCCGTCACCTCCTTCTGGCTCACCGACACGATCGTGACAACGGACCGCTACGTGGCCACCATGGCGCCGCTCGCCCAGGACCGCGGCTTCACCGACCTCCTGGCCACACGGGTGACGGACGCCTTCTACCGCGCCCTGCCGCCGGACGTGGCGTCCACGGTGGGCGCCCGGCGGCTCCGCCAGCCGGTGGAGGGGCGCGTGGCGGCGGCGCTCCGTTCGCCCGCGTTCCAGGTGGTGTGGGACCGCGCCAACCGGCGTGCCCACGCCCAGGCCATGGCGGTCCTGACCGGGACCGGCACAGCCGGAGCCGGCGCGCTGGCGGTGAACCTGACCCCGCTCGTGCACCCGCTGCTCTCCCAGCTCGACCGGGTGGACATCCACCTGTTCGACTCGGTGGCGCCGTCCCTCGCCTCCGGCCGGCGGGTGACCGTGACGATCATGAGCGCCGACCAGGTCCGCGAGGCCCGCGCGCTCTTCGGGGCCATCGCCAACCTGGAGTGGGTGCTGTCGGTCCTGGCCGGGGTGGCCCTGGTGGCGGCCGTGGCGGTGGCGACGCACCGGTGGCGGGTCCTGGTGGGCTTCGCCCTCGGCACGATGGCGGCGGTGGGCCTGGCCTTCGGCATGCTCTCGTGGGCGCGCCAGCGGGCGGTGTCCCGCGCCGCGGCGGACCACGTGGACCGGTCGGTGGCCGCCCAGGTCTTCGACATCCTGGTGCGGTACCTGCGGTCGGATCTCCAGAGCGCCCTCCTGGCCGCCGCCGACATGGCCGCCCTGGTGGCCGTGGCCTGGGGCCTGGTGTGGGTGTGGCGCCGCGAGGCCCATCGGCGGACCGGCGCGTCCGGCGCGCCCGGCGGCGGTCAGACCGGCCGGTCGGCCACCGCCACGTCGAGCGACGCCGCCTCCTCCTCCGCCAGCGGCACGTAGGGGCCGAGGCCGGCGCCGTCCGGTCGCCACCACACCGGGTCGCCGCCCCGCCACCGCTCGGCGCGCAGCTCGCGCTTCAGGACCTTGTTGGTGGCAGTCACCGGCAGCGCGGCGGCGATCCGCAGGAAGCGCGGCGCCCACTTGGTCCCGAGATCCTCCTGGCCGGCCAGGAACGCCTCGAAGCCCGCCGGGTCGAACCGGGCGGCGTCGGGCCGGAGCTGGAGCGCCGCCATCACCTGGTCGCCCACGACCGGGTCGGGCACGGCGTAGACGGCGGCCAGCAGCACGTCGGGGTGGCGCTCGAGGATCCGCTCCACCGGGGCGGCGGCGAAGTTCTCGCCGTCCACCCGGAGCCACTCGTGGTCCCGCCCGGCGAAGTAGAAGAAGCCGTCGGCGTCGCGGTAGGCGAGGTCGCCCGTCCAGTACCAGCCCTCGCGCAGGCGCGCCCGCTCCGCCTCGTCGTTGTGCCAGTACCCCTCGAACCCGGCCCCGCCCCCCTTGCTCACCAGCTCGCCGATGGCCTGCTCGGGGTTGAGAAGCCGGCCCCGCCCGTCGAAGCGGGCCGGCGGGCGCTCCTCCCCGGTGGCCGGGTCCAGCACCACCGTCCCCTCCGGCGCCCGGCCCAGCGCGCCGGGCGGCGTGTCCGGGGTGCGGGAGACGGTGGCGCCCCCCTCGGTGGAGCCGTAGGCGTCCGTCACCGCGCAGCCGAACCGCCGGGCGAACCGCTCGACGTCGCCGCGGCCGCCCTCGTTCCCAAACGCCCGCACCAGCGGGTTGTCGGCGTCGTCCGGGCGCTCCGGCGTGGCCAGCACGTAGGCGAGGGGCTTGCCCACGTAGTTGAAGTAGGTGGCGCCGAACCGGCGCACGTCGGGCAGGAAGCCCGAGGCCGAGAACCGGCCGGCGCCCGGCAGGGCCACGGCCGCGCCGGCGGCCAGCGCCGGGCCCCAGCCGGCCATGAGGGCGTTGGAGTGGAAGAGGGGCATGGGCAGGTAGCAGACGTCGTCCCCACCGAGCTCGAACATCTGCGCCACGATCGCCCCGATGCGGGCCAGGCGACCCTGGGTGCAGCGGCAGGCCTTGGGCGCGCCGGAGGTGCCCGAGGTGAAGAGGAGGTAGCCGAGGGAGCCCGGGGCCACGCCGGTGGCGGCGGGGTCCGGGGGCGCGGCGCCGGCGAAGGGCGCCAGCGCGCCGGCCGCCGCATGGTCGTCCACCACCATCACCCGCGGCCCGGGCCCCGCCACCCGGCCGAGGGCGGGCCCGAGGTCGAGGCCGTCCACGAGCGGCAGGTGGTCCCGGGAGGTCACGAGGAGCTGGCACTCGGTGTGGGCGAGGTCGCGCGCCAGGTCATCGCCGCGGTGGGTGGGGTTGGCGCCCACCGCCACCGCGCCGGCCAGCGCCGCCGCCTGGAGCCACAGCACGTGCTCGGCCACGTTGTCCAGGAGCAGGGCCACGTGGAAGGGCCCCGGCCGGTGGCGGTCGGCCAGCCAGGCGGCCCGGGCGGCGGCCTCGGCCACCACCTCGGCGTGGGCGTAGGCGCGGTCGGCGGTGAGCAGGCCGGGGCGCCGGTCGCCGGCCCGGCGCAGCACCAGCTCGGCCACGGTGCCCGGGAGCGCGTCCCCCACGCCGGTCACCGTCGGCCTGCCGCCCGGCC
>JBOGGH010000122.1:0-7020 GCA_050743905.1 Acidimicrobiales bacterium | reverse complement strand
CGGGCCGCGGCCCTCCGGGGCCTCTCCATGACCGTCCGGCGGGGCGAGGTGTTCGGGTTCCTCGGGCCGAACGGGGCGGGCAAGACCACCACGGTGAAGCTCCTCCTCGGCCTGGCCCGGCCCACCGGCGGCGAGGCGATGGTCCTGGGCGCCCCGGCCGGCGACCGCGCCACCCGGCGGAAGATCGGCTACCTCCCCGAGCTGTTCCGGTTCCAGAGCTGGCTGACGGCGCGCGAGGTCCTGGAGCTCCACTGCCGCCTCCTCGACCTGCCGCGGGCGCGGGCCTCCCGGTCGGTGGACGACGTGCTGGCGACGGTGGGGCTGCGGGAGCGGGCCGCCGACAAGGTGGGGACCTTCTCCAAGGGGATGCAGCAGCGGCTGGGCCTGGCGTCGGCGCTGCTGGGCGAGCCGGACCTCGTGGTCCTGGACGAGCCCACCAGCGCGCTCGACCCGGTGGGCCGGCACGACGTCCGCCAGGTCGTCCGCGACCTGCGCGACCGTGGCGCCACCGTCTTCCTCAACACGCACCTGCTGGCCGAGGCAGAGCAGATCTGCGACCGGGTCACGGTGGTGGACCGTGGGAGGTCGATCGCCACCGGGACCCTGGCCGAGCTGCTGGGCGACCGGACCACCGTCAGGCTGCGGGTGGGCGGGCTCCCCGGGCGGTGGTGGGAGGCCCTGCCCCCGGTGGGCCGCTGGACGCCGGAGGGAGCCTGGTCCCGGGTGGACGCCGTCGACCCGGACCGGATCCCCGAGCTCGTCCGGGGGATAGTGGGGCTGGGGGGCCGGGTGGAGGCGGTGATCCCGGAGCACCAGAGCCTGGAGGACCGGTTCCTCGAGCTGCTGGGCGACGGAGCGGGGGACGGCGGCACATGACGGCCGTGACGCAGACGCTGGCCGTGATCACCCTGACGTTCCGGGAGGCGCTGCGGCGCCGGCTGATCGCCGCCTTCGCCGTGATCACGGTGGGGCTGGTGGCCCTCAGCGCGTGGGGGTTTGACCGGCTGAGCCACAGCGGCAGCCTGACGTCGGGCGAGGTCCAGGTCTCGCTGCCCCAGTCCCTGATCCTGTTCATGTTCATGTTCAGCTTCGTGGTGGCCCTCAGCGCGTCCACCATGTCCTCGCCGGCGATCTCCGCCGAGATCGAGTCCGGGGTGCTCCAGTCGATGGCGGCCCGGCCGGTCCGGCGCAGCCAGATCCTCCTGGGCAAGTGGCTGGGGCTGGCCGCCGTGCTGGCGCTCTACGCGGCCGTGGTGTGCGCGCTGGAGCTCGCCGTCGTGGACTGGGTGAGCGGCTTCACGCCGCCGGACCCGGTGGCCGTGGGGGCGTACCTGTTCGCCGAGGGGGTGGTCCTCCTCACCCTGGCCATGCTCCTCAGCACCCGGCTCTCGGCGCTGGCCACCGGGGTGATGGCGGTGGCGCTGTTCGGCGCGGCGTGGCTGGCCGGCGTGGTGGGCGCGCTCGGGGCCTCCTTCGGGATCGGCGCCCTGCGCCAGGTGGGGGACGTGGCGCGGTACGTGCTGCCCACCGACGGGCTGTGGCACGGCGCCGTCTACTACCTCGAGCCCTCGTCGTTCGTGACCCATCACCTGGCCCAGTCCGTGGGCGAGAAGGGGGACCCCTTCTTCGCCTCGGCCCCGCCCACCTGGGGCTACCTCCTCTGGGCCGGCGTGTGGCTGGTGGTCGTGCTCGTGGCGGCACTGGTCAGCTTCGACCGGCGGGAGCTGTGACCGGGCGGCGGGAGCTGTGACCGGGCGGCGGGAGCGGGCGGGGCGATCGGGGGAGACCCCGAGCGCCCCGGTCCGGGGTCCGGGTGCGGCTCCGGGCCATCCCCGATACCCAGGTCCCGCACGTGGGGTCATGGTGGTCCGGGGAGCGGGCGGGCGGCCCGACGGAGCCGTCCGGGACGCCGTCCCGGCCACCGGCAGGGACGCGAACAGGGACGCGAGCAGGGACGCGGGCAGCGGAAGGGAGCACGGATGATCGAGGCGCGGCGCCTCACCAAGCGCTACGGGGACAAGCTGGCGGTGGACGACCTCACGTTCGACGTGCGGCCGGGCACGGTCACCGGGTTCCTCGGCCCGAACGGGGCCGGCAAGTCCACCACCATGCGGATGATCATGGGCCTGGACGCGCCCACCGCCGGCGAGGTCACGGTGAACGGTCGGCACTACCACGACCTGCCGTGGCCCCTCCACGAGGTGGGCGCCCTCCTGGAGGCCAAGGCCATCCACCCGGGCCGCAGCGCCCGGGCTCACCTGCAGATGCTGGCCGAGGCCAACCACATCCCCCGGCGCCGCGTGGACGAGGTGGTGGAGCTGGTGGGGCTCACCGCCGTGGCCGGCCGGCGGGCCGGCACGTTCTCCCTCGGCATGGGCCAGCGCCTGGGGATCGCCGCCGCGCTCCTCGGCGACCCGGACGTGCTCCTCTTCGACGAGCCGGTCAACGGCCTCGACCCCGACGGCATCCGCTGGGTCCGCAACCTGTTGAAGGGCCTGGCCCGGGAGGGGAGGACGGTGTTCGTGTCCAGCCACCTCATGAGCGAGATGGCGCTCACCGCGGACGAGGTGGTCATCATCGGCAAGGGGCGCCTGATCGCCCAGCTCCCGATCGCCGAGCTGCTGGACCGGAGCGCCCAACGGTATGTCCGGGTGCGCTCGCCGCAGCTCGCGAGGCTCCGGGACGCCCTCGAACGCGAGGGGGCGGCCACGACCGTGGAGGAGGACGGGTCCATGTCGGTGCGCGGCCTGGACGCGGAGGCCATCGGCGAGCTGGCGGCCGACCTGTCCGTCGCCCTCCACGAGCTGTCGATGCAGGCGGCGTCGTTGGAGGAGGCCTACATGGAGCTGACCGAGGACAGCGTCGAGTACCACGGCGAAGCCGTGCTGGCCTCGACCACAGGAGGAAGGGCATGACCACCGCCACCGTGACGACGACGGCCGGCCTCGGGAGGAAGCCGCTCCCGCCCGGCCGCTACGACCTGGCCGGCCTGCTCAGGTCGGAGTGGACCAAGCTGCGGACCGTCCGGTCCACCATGTGGACGCTCGGGATCACCGTCGTGGTGGGCATAGGGATCGCCGCCCTGGCCACCGGGGAGACGCGGGCGCACTGGGCCACGATGTCGCTGCCCACACGGCTGGGGTTCGACCCGACCAGGACCAGCCTCATCCCCCTCTTCTTCTGCCAGCTCGCCGTCGGGGTGCTGGGGGTGCTCGTGATGAGCGCGGAGCTCGGCACCGGCACGATCCGGGCCACCTTCGCCGCCGCCCCCCGGCGCCCGCAGGTGCTGCTGGCCAAGGTGGCGGTGTTCGGCCTGGTGGCGCTGGTGGTCTCCGAGGTCACGGCGTTCCTCTCGTTCTTCGTGGGCCAGGCCATGCTGACGGCGCCGGCACGCCACGCCACGCTGGCCACGCCGGGCGCGCTCCGCGCCGTGGTGGGCACCGGCCTCTACCTGTGCGTGATCGGCCTGTTCGGCCTGGGGGTGGCCGCCGTCGTCCGCCATACGGCCGGCGCCATCAGCGCCTTCGCCGGCGTCCTGCTGGTGCTCCCCATCGTGGTGGAGGCGCTGCCGTCGTCCATCGTGCACGCCGTCGACCGGTTCCTGCCCTCCAGGATCGGCGTGGTCATGATGACGCCGGGCGCCACCACACCGCACTCGTTCTCGGCGTGGCCCGGCTTCCTCCTGCTCTGCGGCTACGCGGCGGCCGTCCTGGTGGTGGGTGGCGTGCTGCTCGTGCGGCGGGACGTCTAGCAGCGGCGCGCCGGCCCACGCGTGGACGCGGCCGGCGGCCCGCTCAGTGGCCGGCGCCGGCGGCCCGGGACCACGCCTGCGCCCCCGCCTGCACGGCGTCCCAGGGGCTCCCGAGCGGCGGGGTGTAGGACAGGTCGAGGTCGCTGACGGCGTCGACCGTCATCCCGTGGAAGACGGCCGTGGCGGGAATGTCGATGCGCTTGGCCACCTCGGCGAGGCGGTGGCCGACGAGCTGCACCCCGAGGAGCCGGCCGGTCTGCCGGTCGCCGGTGTAGCGCATGGCGATGCGGTGGCTGCCCGGGTAGTAGGCCTTGTGGTCGTCGGCCTCGTGGGGGACGGTCAGCGGGTGGAACCCGGCACCGGTGGCCTCGTGGTCCCGCAGCCCGGTGCGGGCGGCCACGAGGTCGAACACCTTGACCACCTGCGTGCCGAGGCTGCCGGCGAACGCCCGGTCGCCGCCCAGCGCGTTCTCCCCGGCGACCCGGCCCTGCTTGTGGGCGGTGGTGCCGAGCGGCAGGTAGGTGGTGCCGAGGAGGCGGTGGTGGGTGGTGACGCAGTCCCCCGCGGCGAGGACGTCCGGCAGGTTGGTGCGCATCCGGCGGTCGACCTCGATCGCCCCCTTGGCCCCGAGCGCCACGCCGGCCTCGGCGGCGAGCCCGGTGTCCGGGCGCACGCCCACCACCACGAGGACGAGGTCCGCCAGCCGGGTCACGGAGCCGTCCGGGCCCACGCCCTCCACCAGCAGGCGCCCGCCGGCGCCGACCGGGGCGCGGGCCACGCCGGTGACGGCGGTGCCGCAGAGGACCTCGACGCCGTGGGCGGCCAGCTCGGCCCCCACGAGCCGCCCGAGCTCGGGGTCGACGGTGGGGAGGACCCCGGGGAGCTGCTCCATCTGGGTCACCGCCAGCCCGCGGGCGGTGAGCCCCTCGGCCATCTCCAGGCCGATGTAGCCGGCGCCCACCACCACCGCCCGCTCCGGCGCGCGCTCCTCGAGGGTGGCCATGACGGCGAAGGTGTCGCCCATGGAGTGGAGGAGGTGGACGCCGTCGGCGGGTCCGAGCTCGTCCAGCCCGGCGACCGGCGGCCGGACGGGGACCGCACCCGTGCCCACCACCAGCGCGTCGTAGGCGAGCAGCTCCTCCGTGCCGTCGGGACCGGTCACGGCGAGCTTGTGCCCGTCCGGGTCGATGCGCCGGGCCACGGTGTCCAGGCGGAGCGCCATGCCGGCCGCCTCGAGGTCGGCGATCGTCCGGTGGGCGAGGTGCTCCCAGCGCGGGACCTCGCCCGAGACGTAGTAGGGGATGCCGCAGATCGAGAAGTTGGGGAACGCGTCGGCGACCACCACGGTCACCTCCACGGCAGGGTCGAGCTCGCGGGCGCGCAAGGCGGCGCTGATGCCGGCGTCGCTGCCGCCGACGGCGACGAGGTGCATGGGGGCTCCTTCCTCAGCCCGCCGGGGGCGGGTGGTGATCGTCGGCACCGGCGCGGGCGAGCGGGGCGGCCGCGCCCTCGGGTGGCCGGGCGTCCCCGGGGAGCGCCCCGTGGTCCCGGTCGTCGGCGTCGTGGTGGGGGAACACGATGTCGGCCGCCTCGGCCGGCGTCACGTCGGGGTACAGCGCCTTGATCACGCCGACGGCCACCACGGCGCCCACGACCTGGGCGGCCACGAAGACCGGCGCCGAGGACGGGGCGATCCCGGCGAACGAGTCGGAGAACATGCGCCCCACGGTGATGGCGGGGTTGGCGAAGCTGGTGGAGCTGGTGAACCAGTAGGCGGCACCGATGTAGGCGCCCACGGCGGCCGGCGCGGTGCGCGACCGCCCGGACCGGGCCAGGGCGAAGATGACCAGCAGCAGGCCCAGGGTGGCCACGATCTCGGAGAGGAAGTGGGGGCCCGAGGCGCGGTGCTTGGTGGAGATGCTGACGGCGGCGAGGCCGAACATGACGTTGGCCACCACGGCCCCGAGCGTGCACCCGGCCACCTGCGCCGGCAGGTAGGCCGCGGCGTCCCGCCAGGAGAGGCCGCCGAAGGCGGCGTCCACGAAGGAGACCACCGGGTTGAAGTGGGCGCCGGAGACCGGCCCGAACATGAGGATGACGGCAAAGAGCCCCGCCGCGGTGGCGGCGGCGTTCTCCAGCAGCTCCAGGCCGGTGTTGCCGGGGGAGAGCTGCTGGGCGGCGATCCCCGACCCGATCACGATGGCCGCCAGGAACGCGCTGCCCATCCCCTCGGCCAGGAGCCGCCGCCAGAGCGGGTGCTCGGCCATCGCCGTCGCCGGTCCTCCGTCCGCCGGCCGCCGGGTCAGCCGCAGGACCGGGCGGGCCTGGCGGAGGCCACGGCGAGGGGGGTCTCGGCGCCGGGGCCGCACGCCGGCGACCCGGTGCCCGGGCCGCAGGCGGGGTTCCCGGCGTCGGCGAGGACGGCGTAGATCTCCCACGGCTCGCCGCCCGGCCCGTGGACCCAGACCTTGTCCTGCACGGCGTAGCAGCACGCCACGCCGTCCTCGACCTCGGTGGCCAGCCCGGCGCCGGCGAGCCGCTCACCGGCGGCACCGACCTCGGCGGTGGTCTCCACCTCCACCCCGAGGTGGTTGAGGGACCCCGGCTCCTGCGAGGCGTCCTCGATCAGGACGAGCTTCAGCGGCGGCTCGCTGAGGGCGAAGTTGGCGTAGCCGGGCCGGATCTTGGCCGGCTCGGCGCCGAACAGCGTGGAGTAGAAGGCGACCGCCTGGTGGAGGTCGGCGACGTTGAGCGCGAGCTGGACACGGGACATCGGGCGGACCTCCTGGTAGCATTTACTGGCGTCGATGTGTCCTCATCCTGACGGACATATCCATGATTGTCAATGCTTGACGGGGTGGTGCCGGTGGCCGTGCAGACGACGAGGGCCGGGGCGGTCCAGCGGGGGAGCGACGCGGTGGCCTGCTGCGCGCCGGTCACCGAGGCGCCGCTGTCGGAGGACGACGCGGTGGAGCTGGCGCGGGTCATCGCCGCACTGGCGGACCCGGTCCGTCTCCGGCTGCTCTCGCTCGTGGCGTCCAGCCCGGAGGTCTGCTCGTGCGAGCTGGAGGGCCCCCTGGCCAAGAGCCAGCCCACCGTGTCCCACCACACCCGGATCCTGGCCGAGAACGGCCTGATCTCCGGCGAGCGGCGGGGTAGGTGGACGTGGTGGCACGCCAACCCCGAGCGCCTCGCCGCGCTCCGCCGGACGCTCGGCGGCTAGCGCCGGGCCGGGGCGCTCAGGCCGACGGGCCGGCGACGCCCACCAC